>CANQSC010000009.1 GCA_947626445.1 uncultured Bacilli bacterium | reverse complement strand
GAAGACCATTCAAGAAGTAGAATTAATAATTCAATTGATAATTTATCTCTAATTCGTAAAATTGTTTTTAATCTTGCCAGACTTGATAATTCTATGGGTAAGCTTACTTTAAAGAAAAAAATGACACGTTATATAAGTAATTTCAAAAACATTGAAAACCTTATATTTAATGTCATTCCTTATTCTAACCTTTAACTTTACGTAAACTTTTTATGCGATTGCCTTACTTTTTTAGTGAATTTTTTCTTAATTCTCAAAGTAAAAGTCATTTTAATAAAATGGTTCTTTCGAAAGTTTCTGGAAAGAAGTAGAAAGTAGATAGAAATATCTATTCAGGTTGTTGACAAAGTATATTCAAAAAGAATATATCTCTTTTTTATAAAAAACATCAATTTTGATAAAAACAACGTATTAATTGTTGCACTAACTTTCTGCGGACATGATACAATCAAGTGTATATGTTCTTTTCCTACACTTTCCTTTACTATATTTACATTCATACTATTGCAACTGATAATGTCAATATTTTTTTTAGCATTATCAGCAACTTTGTCTTATTAATTCTCGACATCTTTCTGCTATTCTTCCATTTAATACCTTATATCTATATTTTGTTGTCCATACTATATAATATTCTATATCATATTGAACATGACTTAGTTTTCTCATTACAACTCGCCTAACTTGGTTTGTTATTATACACTATTTTTGCCAAATTGCGGCAATAAATTGTCTCTTAACCTTACAAGGGTTTTACTTGCTGAAGCACTGTTTTTAGTCTCTAAAACGATATTTTTTTTCAAAAAAATTTATATATAATTTTTCTTTAAAAGCCATTTTTAAGCTTGTAGAACAACTTTATATCTTACTTAGTTGTTTTTGATGTTATTTTTTTCTTGACATTCATTATTTATTTTTACATTTTTGACGTGGCAGTGAATAGTAACTTTAGCCAACAATAAACTTCACAACTTATGATTGATAAGTTATTTTAATTTCCCCATTAATTTTTTGTTTTAAAAGAATAAGAGTTTTTTTCTTATCTTTTTTCATATAATGTTAAAAATATACCTCCTTTTCGAGATATATTTTAACATATTGAAATGTAATATTTTAAAAAAAATCTTTATGTAACATTTTAAAAAAGGATTAACACACAAATTCGTTAATATTGACAAATCCATAATAAGTTAGTATAATCTTAATCGCTACGGGTTAGGCAGCAAAATTAATATTTATTAATGTGTAATCTAAAAGTAAAATTTTTCATGAGTATAAACTGCCTTTAGAAAATGTTAATAGATTACTCCCTAATATAATGTTAGTTTTATAACTTTTAGCAAAATTTATAGAAAGGAGATAATTATGGCAAGATATACGGGACCTGCTTATAAAAAATCTCGTCGTCTTAATTTTTCAACTTTAGAAAATGGTAAAGATTTAAAAAGACCTTTTGCTCCTGGTGTTCACGGAAATGAAAGAAGACGTAAATTAAGCGAATATGGAATTCAGTTACAAGAAAAACAAAAAGTTCGTATTTTATATGGATTAAATGAAAAACAATTCCACAAAGTATTTGAGAAAGCTTCTAAAATGAAAGGTGTTGCTGGTGAAAACTTATTATTCTTACTAGAAAGTCGTCTAGATAATTTAGTATATCGTATGGGACTAGCAAATACTCGTCGTGGAGCTAGACAATTAGTAAATCATGGTCATATTACCGTTAATGGTAAAAAAGTTGATATTCCATCTTATAATTGTAAAATTAATGATGTTATTGCTGTTAAAGAAAACAGTAGTTCACATCCAGCTATTCTAGCAAGTTTAGAAGCAAATAATACAACTAAAGCTTTTGTGGAATTTGACAAGAAAAAATTAACTGGTAAATATTTAAGAAGACCTGATCGTTCTGAATTAAATCAAGAAATTAACGAATCATTAATTGTTGAATTTTATAATCGTTAATCAAAAAAGAATACTTAACATTTTAAAAAAGTATTCTTTTTTTAAAATTGATTTTTCTTTATATGTTTGATATTATTTAACTAGGTGAGAAGATGAAAAATTTAAAAGAAAAAATGTTAGATTTTTTTAGTAATAAAAAACATTTATATTGGACAATAGCTATTTTAATTATTGTTATTCTAACTATTATTGGTTTAATTATTTTAAGTATCTTATCTAAACGTTATGATTATTTAGAAATTGAAAATATGTTAGTTGATAGTTCAAAAGCTTATTTAATTAATCATAAAGAAATTAATTTAACAGAAGAAGATAATTCTTATGAAATAGATGCGACTAGTTTAATAAATGAAGAATATTTAAAAGATTTTTCTAAACTTAGTACGGATACTAATTGCAATGCTAGAGTAACTGTTACTTATAATCATGGAGAATTTAGATATACGCCTATTTTAACTTGTGATAATTATGAAACTAAAGTTTTTAAAGATGTTTTATTTGAAAAAGAGAATGTTGTTGAAAGTGGCGATGGGTTATATAAATTAGATAAAGTATTTCGTTATAAAGGGGATTATGTTAATAATTATTTTAATTTTGCTAATAAAACATGGCGATTATTTAAATTAGAAAATAATAAATTATATTTAGTTTTAGCTGATACAATAAATGATAAAAATAGTAATTTTGTTTATGATGACCGTTATAATTATGATTTAGAAAGTGATAAAGGTTTAAATGATTATGATGCCTCAAGAATTAAAGATACTTTAACAAATTATTATAATAATGATTTTAAAGATTATAAAGCTTATATTGTTAATCATGAAGCTTGTAAAAATACTAGAAGTGAAAAAGATACTGATTTTATTGGCGCAATTGATTGTTTTACCACTACTAATGTTCCAATTAGTTTAATGGCTGTTTATGATTTTATAAGTGCAAGTCGTGATTCTTTATGTTTAGATACGATGTCTGCTAATTGTTCCAATTATAATTATTTAACTATTGCTAAAAATAAATGGTGGTTAATGAATGGGACAAATGAAAATTCTGGTAAAGTTTATTATGTTAATCAAAGTGGTGATTTAGATTTAGATTATGCTAGTAGTAAAAAATATCTTAGATATGTTATAACCTTACCAGATGATGTTTTATATAAAGATGGAAATGGTACTCAAAATAAACCATATACAATTTATCTATATTAAAGTTCATTAGGAACTTTTTCTTATGGCAATTAAAAAGAAGGTATACCCTTCCTTATATTAGAAAATTAAGCCACCAAGAATAATTGCAAGTAATATAAATAGAACTAAAATAATGAATGCACTAATGTTGTTATTATTACATCCACATCCAGAATTTTGTCCTTGTTTGCAACAACTCATAAGGCACCTCCTTCATTAAAGACTAAATGAATGCTCCAACAATTAACACTAATAAGATAAATAATACTAGTATTATTGCTGGTCCAAGTCCATTACTTTCACAGTTGTACATGATACTCCCTCCTTTATTTGTCTTTTCATTTATATTGTATGGCAAATTTTTTCATTGGTTCGTCTTTTTAAAAAAGTTATTTTCATTTACTAAATAGTATTAGACGTGATATAATAACAATGGTTTTTAAAGAAAGAAGGATATCAATGAATAAGAAAAAAATTGTTATTATAGGTTTAAGTGCCTTATTATTATGTGGATGTAGTAAAGAAATACCTACTCTATCAGATGGTAGTCAAGCTATTGCTACTTTTAATGATGAAAGTATTAGTCTTTCAGCTAATGATTTATATAATAAAATGAAAGAACAATATGCTTTAGATGCAATGCTTCAATTAATGGATAAACAAATTTTAGAAAAAGAATTGCCAGATGATATTGAAACAGAAATGGAAAATGCTAAAAATAACGTTAAATCAATGAAAGATACTTATGGTGAAGACCAAATTAATTCTTATTTTGGTTCTTTAGATAATTATACTAATTATCTTTATATTAATAATTTACAACAAAAAGCTATTTTAAATTATGCTAAATCTAAAGTATCTGACAAAGAAATTCAAGCTTATTATGATAAAAATATTTATGGAGATGTTACTGTAGACCATATCTTAATTAAGACTAATGTTACTGATGATACTTCTAGTGAAGATAAAGAAAAATTAGAAACTGATGCGAAAAATAAAATTAATGAAATAATTGATAAATTAAATAAAGCTGAAAATAAACTTGATACTTTTAAAGAACTTGCTAAAGAATATTCAGAAGATGAAGCCACTAAAGATAATGGTGGAAGTTTAGGGGCTATTAATACGGATACTTTATCAAGTAGTTATGATGAATTGCTTAAAGCTGCTAGAAATTTAGAAGATGGAAAGTATTCTACTGAATTAATTACTACCGAATTAGGTTATCATGTAATTTATAAAGAAAGTACGGCTGAAAAGAAATCTTTAGAAGATGCTAAAGAAGAAATTTTAGAAAAGTTAGGACAAGAAAAACTTGATAATGATGCTACTTTAAATGTTACAGCAATGGAAGAATTAAGAAAGAAATATGGCATGGAAATTCAAGATTCTGATTTAAAAGAAAAATATTCTAATTATATTGCTAATGCTATAGCTTCAGCTAGACAAAGTACTCAAGAATCAACAGCAGAATAAAAGACCAAAAGGTCTTTTTTTAATTTAATTCTCCATCAAGGCTAAAGCTTTTGGCATCAGTAATCTTTACATCAACAATTTTTCCTATGACATCTTTAGGAGCTAAAACATTTACTAATTTCATTCCCCTAGTATAACCATATACTTTATTACTATCTTTTTCACTAATTCCTAAAATTAAAACTTCTTCTTCTTTACCAACTAATTTTTCATTACTTTCTTTAGAATACTGATTTATCTTTTCATTTAAACGTTGTAAACGTTTTTCTTTTTCTTCTAAAGTAACATTATCTTTCATTTTGCTTGCTGGGGTTCCTTCTCTTGGACTATAAATAAAAGTATATGCTCCATCATATTTTACTTTATTAACAACATCTAAAGTATCTAGAAAATCTTGTTCACTTTCATTGGGAAAGCCAACTATTATATCCGTTGTAATTGTAACATCTTTGATTTTATTTTTTAATTTATTTACTAAATCTAAATATTCATCTTTGGTATATCTTCTACCCATTAATTTTAATATTCGGTCACTTCCACTTTGAAGAGGTAAATGAATATAAGGCATAATATTATCATATTTACTAATAATATCAATCATCTCAGAAGTAAAATTCCAAGGATGCGAAGTTACAAATCTAATTCTAGGAATACCAGTTTTAGCGACATTTTCTAAAAGGGTTGCAAAAGAATAACCTAAATTTAAATCATTACTATAAGCATTAACATTTTGGCCTAATAAAGTAACTTCTTGATAGCCTTCTTCTTTTAATAATTTAACTTCTTTAATAATTTCTTCCATTTTACGGCTACGTTCTTTACCTCTTGTATAAGGAACAATACAATAAGTACAAAATTTATCACAACCATACATAATATTAACCCAAGCTGTTATTTTAGAATCACGATGATAGTTTACTTCTTCATAAACACAGCCTTCTTCACTATAAACTTCAATATCTTGTTTATTATGATTATTTAAAATTAAATTACCTAGTTCATATATATTATGAGTACCAAAAACAATATTGATATAAGGATGTCTTTTTAATATTTCTTCTACAACACTTTCTTCTTGACTCATACATCCTCCTAAAGCAACAATAATTTCCGGATGTTCTTTTTTTAAGTGTTTAATTCTTCCTAAATAACCAAATACTTTATCATGAGCATTTTCTCTAATTGCACATGTGTTTAAAACAATTACTAAAGCCTCTTCCATCACTTCAGTTTCTTCTAAACCTAAATTTTCTAAAATGGCTCTTATTTGTTCTGAGTCATGCACATTCATTTGACAACCATAAGTTTTTAAATAAAATTTTTGACCTTTAAAACTATTATTTTTAACATCATTAGCTATTTTATATTCACTTGGCTTATTACTTCTAATTTTAGCTTTTTTTAAATCTGGTAAATTCATTTAAATCATCCCCAATCAAGACGTATTATATCATAAAAAAAGAGCTAATATCAAATTAACTCTTTATTATTAATCCCAACTCATATCGTCGTCTTCGTCAATTGACTCATCATCAATTATTTCATTCTCATTATCATCATACTCATTAGAATCATCAAAGTCTTCAGTTTCATCATAATCATCTGTAATACTTGTTATATGAATTTCGATATTATCATAATCGATATAATCAATATTATCTCCTTCACCAGTGTATAAAACATCTCTTTCAAGTTCAAAAGTTTCTTCTACATCTAAAGCATCAATATAATCTGCTGCAATAGGTTTACCATCTTTAAAGTATATTATTATACTACTAACTGATCCTAATGTTTTACCAGTTGCATTAGTAAGATTAAAATCAATAGTATTATCATCGATAGTGTAATCAGCTTTAACCAAATCAACCATTTGGGATGTATCAGCAATTCCTTCTAGATTTTCGCTTTCTGTCAAAATATCCAAATTGATTTTATTAGGTATGTATGAATTAAAATTTTCATCAATTGGTAACATTAATGAAGCATATGTCGTGCTATTAGCCTTAAAATTTTTTAAAAATATCTCATCATCTGTTATTAAATCATTTTCAGAAGTAGGATAAGTTGCCACAATATCTAAGTCGCTTATATCTTTTGATCCTTCATTAGTAAGCTTTAATATAATATTTGAATTATCAACACTATAAAATGTTTCAACTTTAACATTATCTGGAGCTTTTAAGACAATTTTATCGTCTACTCCTTCAATTTTCTTTTCTCCACAACCTGTAAATAATAAGCAACATATTAGTATAATCATTAAAAATTTAATGTTTTTTTTCATAATTTCCTTCTTTCTATTTTTATAAAAGTATTATACCATATTTTTTTTAATAATAAACTTTATTTTTATGTTTTCACAATTTTTTCATTTAATTTTTAGTAATTTTAGTCTTTCCACCCATATATGATTGCAATACTTCAGGAATTATAACACTTCCATCTTCTTGTAAATTATTTTCTAAAAAGGCAATTAACATTCTAGGAGGTGCAATAACTGTATTATTTAAAGTATGAACAAATTCTTTTTCACCGTTTTCCTTTTTATAACGTATTTTAAGACGTCTTGCTTGAGCATCAGTTAAATTAGAACAAGAACAAACTTCAAAATAAGCTTTTTGTCTTGGGCTCCAAGCTTCAATATCACAAGAACGATATTTTAAATCAGCTAAATCCCCAGAACAACAAACTAACTTACGAACGGGAATATTTAAACTTCTAAATAATTCCACAGAATAATTCCACATTTTATTGTACCATTCATCAGAATCTTCTTTTTTACACAACACAATCATTTCTTGTTTTTCAAATTGGTGAATACGGTATACTCCTCGCTCTTCAATACCATGAGCTCCAACTTCTTTTCTAAAACATGGTGAATAAGAAGTCATCCTAATTGGTAAATCACTTTCTTTTAAGATTTGGTCTTTAAATTTAGCAATCATTGAATGTTCACTAGTTCCAATTAAATATAAATCTTGATTTTCAATCTTATACATCATATTTTCTTGTTCAGTAAAACTCATTACTCCCCTTACTGCATCACCATGAATCATAAAGGGAGGAATACAATATGTAAAACCTTTATTGATCATAAAATCACGAGCATACGCTAAAACAGCTGAATGAAGTCTTGCAATATCACCCATTAAATAATAAAAACCATTACCACTAACTCTTCCAGCAGCATCCTTATCTAAACCATTAAAACTAGCCATAATATCAGCATGATAAGGTATTTCATAAGGAGGTACGATTGGATCACCAAAACGCATCTCTTCTACATTTTCACTATCATCTTTACCAATTGGAACATCACTGGCTATGATATTTGGAATAACCATCATTCTTTTATTGATCTCAGCTTCTAAACTTCCTTCTTTTTCTTCTAACTCGGGAATACTTGCTTTAATACTTGCTACTTCTTCTTTAATTTTATTTGCTTCCTCTATTTTTTTATTAGCCATTAAATTACCAATTTCTTTACTTAAAGAATTAACTCTACTACGCTCTTCATCAGCTTTCATTTTAGTTTCCCGATATTCTTTATCAAGTTCATAAACCTCATCAACTAAAACTAATTTTTCATCTTGAAATTTCTTCTTAATATTTTCCTTTACTAAATCTTTATTATTTCTTATTAAATCAATACTTATCATTTTTATCATTCCTTTCTATTATTTCAAATCGATATTTTTGACCCGTAACATTATCTTTTCTTTTACTAACATCTTCATCTGATAAGAAACTACTAATTTTTCTTGACCATATATCTCCATCATGTTTATAAATAACAACAAATTCTAAATCTTCACTATCTTTAGCAAGCATTAAAACTTCAACTATTTTACCTTTATAATGTTGCCAAAGACTACCAACAATAATGTTTTCTTTTCTCATAGTCCTCCTTATAAATAAAAAGAATGGTCCAATCTATAGGAGTCAATTATAGACGGTGCCATCCTTTATTTAACTTAATTTTTTGATAACGGAAAAACCCGTGATTTTTTAAATCCTCTAAAAAGGAGAAATAAAATTTTATCTTACTTATTTTCACCAACCATAAGCTCTCTAATAAAGAATCAAATTTTATCATGTCTTTTATAATTGATTTATAGACTTATTATAACAAATATTTAATATTATTCAAAACTTTTATTTTTAATTTCTTCTTTAATTTTAGTAATAAATTCTTCAGTACTTATATTAATGGTTTCTTCACTTTTATATTTACGATAACTAATACTATTACTTTCAAGTTCTTTACCACCTAAAACTAAAGTATAAGGAATTTTTTTAATAACTGATTCGCGCATTTTATAACTTAGTTTTTCATTACGTTCATCTAAAGTTACTCTGATATTTTCCTTTTTTAATAATTCATATATTTTTTTAGCATATTCTAAATGATATTCATTATTAACGGGAATAATATTAATTTCTATAGGACTTAACCATAGAGGTAAAGCACCTTTATATTCTTCAAGTATATAAGCGATAAAGCGGTCTAAAGACCCTAGAATAGCGCGGTGAATAACAACAGGTGTTTTTTTCTCACCATCTTTATCAACATAAGTTAAATTAAATTTCATTGGTAAGCAAAAATCAAGTTGACAAGTTGATAAGGTATATTCGGGCCCAACAGCAGGTTTTACTTGAACATCTAATTTTGGTCCATAAAAGGCTGCTTCTCCGATTTTTTCAACATATTTAATATGATATTCATTTAATACTTTTCTTAAAGTGTCTTCAGCATTTTCCCACATTTCATCATCAGGATAATATTTGACTTTATCTGCTGGGTCTCTTAGAGATAATTCAAAATGAAAGTTTTTAATATTTAATTCTTCATATACTTCCATAATTAAATCAACAACATTTTTAATTTCACTACCAATTTGTTCTTTAGTAACAAATAAATGAGCATCATTTTGACAAAAAGTACGAGCTCTTTCAATTCCTTTTAAAGCTCCACTAGCTTCAAAACGGCAATCTCTTGCTATTTCCCCAATTCTAATTGGCAAGTCTTTATAAGAGTGCATTTCATTAGCATAAATCATCATATGATGAGGACAATTCATTGGTCTTAAAACAAATTCTTCCCCATCTACTTCCATCTTAGGAAACATATTTTCTTGATAATGATCCCAATGGCCTGAAGTTTTATATAACATTACATTACCTAATGGTGGGGTTAAAACATGTTGATAGTTTAATTTCTTTTCTTTACCTTTAATGTAATTTTCTAATTCTTCCCAAATAATATAGCCATTTGGTAAGTACATAGGAAGTCCTTTACCAACTAAATCATTAGTAACAAATATTCCTAAATCTTTACCTAATTTACGATGATCTCTTTCTTTTGCTTCTTCTAATTCTTTTAAATGATTTTCTAAATCCTCTTCTGTTTTAAAACAAACACCATATATTCTTTGTAAAGGTTTATTTTTAGCATCACCTTTATAATAAGAACCAGAAAATTTTAATAATTTAAAATGTTTCAATTCTTTAACTGATTCAACATGAGGTCCACGACAAAGGTCAGTAAAATCGCCTTGGGTATAACAAGATATTACTTCATCATCATCCATCTCATTAATTAAATCAATTTTATAAGGATCATTTTTAAACATTTCTAAAGCTTCTTCTTTACTTAATTCATGACGAACAATTCTTTTACCATCTTTAGCTATTTTTTTCATTTCTTTACTAATACGATCTAAATCTTCATTAGTTAAAGTTTTACCACCTAAATCCATATCATAATAAAAACCTTCATCAATAACAGGCCCTACCCAAAATAAAGATTCAGGATATAAATGTTTTACAGCTTGAGCCATTAGATGTGCACAACTATGATTAAGGATATTTAATTCTTTATCTTCTTTAATATTTATCATTTTAATCACCAATTTTCTTTCTTATTCTTTTAAAAGCAGTTTCTTTAGAAGTTGTTATTTTATTATAAGGGTTAAACTTTTCTTCAGCCATATATTTTAAAGCTCTTTCATAAGTTATATTTTCAATTATTTTCTCAATTTGAAATTCATTACTGGCTAAACTCATTGCATAATATCTTACAACTACACCAAATAAAGCATTACCCTTACCAATTGGGATACTATCTAATATTTCTTTTAGTTTATTAGAAGGTAAAGTACAAAAAAATTTTTTGTATTTATTTTGTTCTTCAATTGGCATTTGTTCATAACTATCAGGATTCTTAAGCAGTTCTTTCATAATTTTTTTCATAACCCACCTCTTAATTACTCCTAATGTTAATCTATCACAACAGCCAAGAGAATTCAATAATTATTTTTTAAAAGAATAGTGAAAAAAATATTGTATAATCAATATTTTTTAAATAATTAAAACGCAAGAACTAAACGAAAGCCATGTTGACCAAATGAATTTCCACGGGCGCTACCAAAACTGAACATGCCAGCTGCATTACCATCACCGAAATGGCCTCCACGAATGACCCACGGAGCACCAGAATAAACAATCCAAATTTCGTCATCATACCAACTACCTGCTGCCCTTGATTGAGTTAAATATGTCATACTTTGAAATGGACCCATCTCTTTTGTTGCATCTCCTAATTTTCCCCTTTTATAGGTAAAATTATCTATATCATATTCATATTTATCATAATATCTTTCATCGGTTGGTAAAGCTATTCCTTCAGCTATTTCTAAAATGTTATGATTTACTTCTATTCCAGCATCTTCATTACATTCTGGACATGTTAATTTTCCAATAAATCCTGATTCATATGCATTGTTACGTCCAACAAATAACTTTCCAGTTTTTCCATGGCTTGTTGAATTATCATCCATTCCACTAATCATGTATTCCCAGGCTCCTGCACTCATGTCATAAATTCCGGTATAATTATTTGTTGTGCTTGCAATAACACTTGCTTTATTAAAATAATTTGTATTATAAGTTCCATCTAAGCTTGCTGATGTCACTTCTCCCCATTCGGTATTCTTCATCATGTATAATGTCTCCCTACTGTATAAGCTTTAGCTACTTGTATCCCACGCCAGGAATACACATTTGGTTTGATGATTACTTTATTTGCTGCTTCGATTGCCACTGCTTCATTAGCTGGATTTACTTGGGCAGCATTTGTACTTCCTGCTTCATCATAGCCCGTTTCAAATTTGCCTACCCATATGCCATTGGTTTTAAATGATGTAAAAGCTGGATGCGTTAACCATTCTCCTTCTTTACTTCCATTTTGTACTTCTTCATCTTTGGTTTCAAATTCTACTTGAATTATTTGTTCTTTATTTGTTTTCGTTGTTAAACCATTATAGTTTCCTTCATCAAATATTTGATACCTGTATCTTGATATCCATCAAAATAACTTTCAATATCATTTTCTTCTATTGGCTCGTTTTCTCCAGGTTCAGATTTTCCATCTCGCAATATAACTGCATTTGCCCACTTCTGATTTTTATAATCATACCACTTATCTTTTTCACTTGCTCTGGTAACAGTTCCATCCTCTTCATTTATTACTATTGGTATTAATTTACTTCCTAATACTGGATCTGTTCCATTTAATTCTCTATCTATATATTTATCATTAAAATATAAGGTACACTTTGTTTTACTTTTACTTAAGTTCTTTATTAATGGAGCCCATTCTTCACTATTCCATTCAATACTTGCTCCATTATCACATTCACCATTCACTATTTTCTTTACTTGGCATTTCTTCTACTTTTTCTTTTCCTTTATAAAAGGCTATATTTAAATTTTCTATTTCTTCTTGATCTTTTATTATTTTTTCATATTTACTAAATGTTAAGATATTTATTATACTTATTATTCCTATAATTATTATACTTATTTTTAATATCTTTTTCTTCATATATATAATCACCTATTCTACAGATAATTATATAATATTACCCCTTCTCCTAAGTCAAGTAGTTTCGATTATTTTAGACCACTTTATATATTTTCTAATAATTATTTGTTTTTACATCATTTATAATTTCATCATATAAAATATTAGAACTTGTCCAATTTGAAATAAAATGTAAAACTTTAATAAAATCTTTTATATCTTTATTAAAATATTTAAAATATGGTTCTAATATTTTTTCTATAGCTTCATCATTTTTTTCTAATAAATGATTTAAATTATATTTTTCTTCTTGATCTTCAGAATATAAAGTTAAATCCCCACTTATAATATTTAAACCTATACAAATATGATTTAAATAATCCATTATTTTATATGAATGTTTAGCTTTATAGCATTCTTTATCATATTCTAAAATATTTAATGTTTCATAATAAGGATTAAATGGTAATAAAATATTGGCATCTTCTACTTTAAAGTTTCTTTTTAAAGTTTTAGTAAATTTTAATAAATAAGGATAATCTTTATTATTTTGATAAAGTACTTTAGCGATTCCAGTTTCATAAGGATAATCATCAGAGTCTTCATTTATATAAAACATTATAGGATTATAATTTCTAAAACCTGCATCAAAAAGAATAAATAAAATTTTATTATCTTTTAAACATGGATAAATAATAAAAGTATGAGCTTCTTTTAATTTTTTATCACCATTAGGTGTTGAAAAACCGATTGATTTACATGTTACTAAGTATGTTTTACCTAATATTTTATCTAATTCTTTTTTCAACATTGAAGATAATGATGTACAACAATTATAACAAGTACTATTCTTAAAGTTATCATAAGTTTCTTTAATATTATTGTTTGATAATTTCATCAATTCTTCTAAAAACTTAAAATCATCAACAACAATTTCATCAATTATCTTTTTTAAGCAATCTTTTGCTTTATTAATTTTTTCTTCATTATAATTATCTAAATGTTTTAAATCAATTTTTTTCTTTAAAATAAAGGTATTATTATCTCGATATATTTTCATAAATTTCTCCATATAAAAACCAGTTAATACCGGTTATTTTTTCTTTTTCTTTAAATTTTTATTAATTAAACGAACTTTAACTCCCTTAACAGTTGAAAATTTCTTTTTAACACCTTTAGGTAAATTTACTTTATAAGTTTTCAAATCACACACCTCCAATAACAAAAGAATTATATCATATCAATCATATTTTTGCTATAATTATTATGGTGATTTTATGAAAGTTTTTATTATTGGTGGTGGAGCAAGTGGTATGGTAAGTGCCATTAATATTCGAAGTCAAAATCATGATGTTACAATTTTAGAACAAAATGCTAAATTAGGTAAAAAATTGTTAGTAACTGGTAATGGTCATTGTAATTATTGGAACGAATTACAAGATTTAGAAAAGTATCATTCTAATAATATTGAATTGTTTAAGGAAATTTTTATTAAACAAAAAGATAAAGTATTAAATTTTTTTGATAGTTTAGGAATAGTTCCTAAAATTAAAAATGGTTATTATTACCCTTTTTCTAACCAAGCAACAAGTATTTTAAATGCTTTAATAAATAAAATAGAAGAAGAAAACATTAAAGTTATTTGTAATGAACAAGTTAAAAATATCAAAAAAGTTGATAATAAATTTATGATCAGTACCAATAATAAAATTTATGAATGTGATAAAGTTGTTATCTCTACAGGTTCTAAAGCTAGTATTAAAGATGAATATTTAGGATATCAGTTTGCAAAAGATTTTAATCATCAAATTATTAAACCAGAACCTTCATTAGTTGCCTTAGTTGGTAATGATTCGTACTATCATTATTGGGAAGGGGTAAGATGTGAAGCTAAAGTTAGTTTAATAGTTAATGATAAATTAGTTAAAGAAGAACTTGGTGAAGTGCAATTTACTAATTGTGGAATAAGTGGCATATGTGTTTTTAATTTAAGTACTTATTTTAATGAAAATAATAATGTTAATATTAAAATTAATTTTGTTCCTTGGTATAAAGAAGGTAATTTTAAAGAATGGTTAGATAGGCAAAATAGCAAATTACCAAATTATTCTTTAAAACAAATTTTAGAAGGATTTTTAAATTATAAAATTGTTAATTTAATTTTTAAATTATTAAAAATTGATGGTGATGCCAAATGGGAAGATATAAATCAAGATAAATTAATTACTTATTTAACAAGTTTTCCTTTTAAGCCAATTAAGACTAAAGAATTTATAAATGCCCAGACAACTAAAGGCGGAATTCCTTTAAATGAGATAGATATTAATACTATGGAATCTAAATTAGTTAAAGGGCTATATTTTACCGGTGAAATATTAGATGTTAATGGTGATTGTGGTGGTTATAATTTAGGTTTTGCTTGGATGAGTGCTTTACAAATAAAAATTAATAATTAAAATTTTTTTTAATTCTTTCTTTAATTCGACAAAGTTCTTACAACTCTTAGTTTATAATAACCACCTTGAAAGAGAGGTGAAATATTGATGAATGCTATTAGTGAAAAAGCTTTTTGGCATGGTAAGTATAATAGACCTTTTAAAGAAATTTTTGGTAATGAAAAATATGAAGATTTATTAAGAGAATTTTTACAAAGAGTTTTAAATCAAAAAATTGAAGAAATTACTTACTTACAAACAGAATTAAAAACTGGTAATTTAGTTGAAAGAGCTAAAACTGTTGATTTACTTGTTAGAACAAATAAGAAAATTTTGCACGTTGAAATGAATACAAATAATCCAGCTTATTTACATCTTAGAAATGCTTGTTACTTTTTTAATAAAATAAGTTCTCAAACTAAAATTGGTGAAGACTATGATTTAGAATATGAATTTATTCATATTGATTTCACTTATAATATGAAAGATAGTAAAAATGTGGTTGAAAAGTATACTATATCAAATGAAGATGGTTCTAAAAATTATTTAGATAACATTGAAATATGGGAATTCAACATGGACATAGCTAACAGTTTTTGGTACAATAAGGATGAAAAAAATATTAATAAATATAAGCATTTAATAATGTTTGATTTAGATAAAGATGATCTAAAAACTTTGAGTAATGGAGATGATTTTGTGGCTAAGTATACTGATGAATTAACTAAATTAAATAACAGTGATGCTTTTCAAAGTTGGATGACTTATGAAGAAGACCAACAAATGATTTTAAATACTGAAAAAAAGATGTCTTACAATGCAGGCTTAGAAAAAGGTAAACTTGAAGGTCAGAATGACAGTAAACTTGAAATTGCTAAAAAAATGTTATCTCGTGGTGATGACATTGACGATATTATTGAAGTAACTGATTTATCAAAAGATGAAATTTTAAATCTAAAATGAAAAAACATTAATAAATATAAACATTTAATAATGTTTGATTTAGATAAAGATGATTTAAAAACTTTGAGTAATGGAGATGATTTTGTGGCTAAGTATACTGATGAATTAACTAAATTAAATGCTTCAAATGAAAACGGATATTGAACTTATATCTGAAATTACTGGTTTAAGCCAAGAAGAAATTCTAAAATTATAATTATTAGCGAGCAATTCAAATTTGAATTGCTTTTTTAATTATTGTTTAATAAATTTTCATTATTATAAATAATACTTTTTAAAATATTATATTGTTCATTGTTTATATTTTCTTTATAAATTTGAATCGAATTATCATTTCTATTATTAAAAATATTATTAATAAAATCATTAACTTTTTGCATATTTATATCTGAAAATTCAATTTTATGATTACTTGAAATTGCTGAACAAGGAGCTTTAATACACTCTACTTGTTCTTCGCTATAAACAATTACTTCTTTATTTTTTTTATAAATTTCATAAGTATTAGCATTTTCTTCATATTTCAAATTATAATCATAATTATTTTTTATATGTTTACCAGCAAAAAAACTTATTCCTAAAATAACTATAACAATAATTGTAACCATCATTTTTTTACTCATAAATACCTCCAAGTTTCTAATTGGCAAAATCCTCAATTTTAAAAACTATTCTATATAAATTTTGATTTTTTTGATAAATTGCTATTTTTTTATTATTAAAACTAACAAAAACAAATTCATCCTGACAATTTAATTTTAACATATTACCATTAATAACTTTTTTAAACTGTTCTTCATTAATGTTAATAACTGGATAATTAAAAATCTTATCAACAGTTATTAACATTTTTTCATTTATATCTTTTAATTTATGACAATCTTCAATTTTAAAATTTCCTTGTTTTGTTCTTCTTAAGTCAGTCATCACGCCAACAGTATTTAATTTACTTGCAAGGTCATTAATTAAACTTCTAATATAAGTTCCTTTACTTACTAAGGCTTTAAAAATAATCGTATCATCTTGAATGTTAATTATTTCTAATTTCTTAATTAAGACTTCTTTTTTAGGAAGAGTTACTTCAATGTTTTCTCTAGCATATTCATAAAGTTTTTTACCATTTACTTTAACAGCAGAATATAAAGGAACTTCTTGAACATATTTTTTAGGAAAAATAGCAAAAACTTTTTTAATTTCTTCGGGGCTTATCTTTACTTTTTCTTCTTTTAAAATATTACCAGTAATATCTAGCGTATCAGTTAAAATACCTAATTTCATCGTTGCAATATATTCTTTTTCCATACTAGTAAGTAAAGAAGTTAATTTAGTATAATTTCCTAAACACACCACTAAAACCCCGGTTGCAAGTGGATCTAGTGTTCCCGTATGACCAACTTTTTTAGTATGTAATATTTTACTTATTTCATTAACAACATCCCGACTAGTAAGCCCTTTTTCTTTATCAACTAATAATATTCCGTTCATCTTTTCACATCTTTTCTAAAAAAAACAGTACCTCACTGTTTATTTTCTTTTTCATGAATTTCTTTAATCTTACTTTCAATTGTATTACCATAAGCTATTGAATCGTCATATATAAATTTTAATTTAGGCATTAGTCTTATATCAACAAGATTAGTTATTTCTCTTCTAATATATGAACTTGCTTCTTCCATTTCTTTTTCAAGTTGTTTAGGTTCTAAATTAGATAAGGAAGTAAAATATACTTTAGCATAGGATAAATCATTTGCAGTATCTACTGCTGTAATAGTAATGCTTTTTAATAATTCATCATTTGCTTCATGAGCTACTACTTCACTTATGGCTCTTAATAGTTGTTCATTAATTCTTTTGATTTTAATACTACTCATCTTTTTACTTCCACCATTTCATATATTTCTAATTTATCATTTTCTTTAATATCACTAAAGTTTTCAAAAGTAACGCCACATTCAAAACCTTTTTTAACTTCTTTAACGGTATCTTTTTCTCTTTGAACAGAGGCAATCGTACCATCATAAATAACTATTTCATCACGAATAACTCTAACCTTCGCGCCATTTTTAACAACACCATCAGTAATATAAATCCCTGCAATCTTACCAACTTTAGAGAAAGTAAAAATCTTTCTAATCTCGGCAGTCCCGATAATTTTTTCTTCAAATTCTGGATCTAGCATTCCTTTCATGGCTAATTCCATATCTTCAATTACTTTATAAATAATAGTATATAATCTAATTTCAACATTATATTCTTTAGCTATATCTTTGGTAATATTGGAAGGACTAACATTAAAGCCAATAATTATCGCATTAGAAGCATTAGCTAAAACAACATCACTTTCCGTAATTGTTCCAATACCACTTCTAATAACTTTAACTCTAACCCCTTCAACATCTATTTTTTCTAAAGCAGATTTAACAGCTTCTTCACTACCTTTAACATCCGTTTTTAAAACAACATTAATTTCTTTTTGACCAGCATTGATTTTAGCAAATAAATCGTCTAAGGTAACTGCTTCTTTTTTATTTTGTTTTAATTTAGCCTCACTGGCTCTTTTACTAGCAACAGATTTGGCTTCACTTTCGGTTTCAAAGGCCATAAACTTATCACCAGCACTTGGATTTTCAGAAATTCCAGTTATTTCTACTGGCGTTGATGGGCCTGCTTCAACAATTGCTTGTCCTAAATCATTTTTCATGGTTCTTACTTTTCCACTTGAGGTTCCAACAACAATTGGATCACCTAATCTTAATGTTCCGTTTTGGATTAAAAGTGAGGCAACTCCCCCAATATTTTTATCCATTTTACTTTCAATAACGGTTCCAATGGCATATCTATTAGGATTAGCTTTATAACCATTTACTTCACTTATTGTTTGAATAGTTTCTAATAATAAATCAATGCCTTCCCCTGTATGGGCAGAGATATTAACAAATGGAACATCACCACCCCAAGCTTCAGGAGTTATACCATTACTTGCCATTTCTTCCATAACTTTTTCAATATTAATATTTGGTTTATCAATTTTATTTACAGCAACGATAATTGGTACATTTGCACTTTTAGCATGGTCAATTGCTTCTTTAGTTTGAGGCATTACTCCATCATCTGCTGCCACAATAATAATTACAATATCAGTAATTGATGCTCCTCTTGCTCTCATTTGGGTAAATGCCGCATGACCTGGAGTATCAATAAAAGTTATTTTTTGATCATTATGAGTTATTTGATAAGCTCCAATAGCTTGCGTAATTCCCCCAAATTCGGTATCTACAACTTTACTATTACGAATATAATCTAAAAGCGTTGTTTTACCATGGTCAACATGACCCATAATTGTTACAACTGCAGGTCTAGGCTCTAAATCACTTTCATTATCAATAATTTCAAATTCTTCAAAATTACTAATATCTTGCGTTTCTTCTCTTTTTAGAGTATATCCATAATCTAAAGCAACAATAGAAGCATTATCAAAATCAATAGCTTGATTTAAATTAACCATTAATCCTAAAGTCATTAATTTTTTAATAATGTCTGTTCCACTAATCTTAAGTAAGTTAGCTAAATCCATAACAGTCATACCTTCTTTGTAAGATAAGACATCATCTTCACTTTTATTACTCATTAACTTTTCTTTATGCTTATACATTTCTTTTCTTTTATTATTATACTCTGCTTTACTACTTTCCAGTTCACTACGTTTTTTTAATTTTTGTTTCTTTGTTTCCGGATACATTGAATGAACATTAGTACTAGCTACTAAATCTTCTACTACTTCATCAATACTATCCTCATCTTCATAAGATGCTTCACTATCACTACTAATTAAATTAGTTGCAAAATCTAAATTAATAACATCATCATCAGATAATATTGAATCCGCATTTTTAGCAGGAATTCCTAAAGTTTCACATTTTTTTAATACTTCCGCAACAGAAAAGTTTACACTCATTGCATATTCTTTAACAGTCATCTAAACCATCCTTTCTTTATTTTTCTAACATTTTAAATAATTTTTCATAAATACTTTCTGGTACTTCTACTTCTAAAGTCCTATCTAATATTTTATTTTTCTTAGCTTTTTTTATTACTTCTTCATTTAATTTTATGTAAGCTCCTCTTCCATTAAGTTTACCACTTTCATCAATTACAACTTCTTTTAATGGAGTTCTTACAATTCTAACTAATTCTTTTTTTTCACATTTTTCTTTAGTAACAACACAAGTTCGCATTGGTATTTTTTTTACTTTCATAAGAACCTCCTAACTTAAAAATTTTTCCATTATTTTTCTTTCATTTTCATGATTTAAACTACAAGAAGATGCTTTATCATGTCCACCACCATTAAAATCATGAGCAATACTTTTAACTTCAATATCAGTAATACTTCTAAAGGAAATTGTTTCATTATCAACAGCTATAAATATTAAGACATCACACTTTTTATTATCTTTTAATTTATCGGCCAAGCTATTACGATAATTATAAAGCCCATAAACAATTCCATAATTTATTTTATCTATTTTTTTATAAATAACTCTTTTTAATAAATTATCTAAATATTTTTGTTCTTCTTCTAGTTGTTCTCTAATCCATTTTTCTTCTTCATCAGTATATTTGAAATGACGAGATACAAAATCTAATTTATCAATAAAGTGATTAAGATAACCAATAGTTCCCAATTTATGTAATAAAGTTTCTAAATGATAAGCATCTAAATTATTAATTTCCTTCCATTTCCATGTATCATGTAATTTAGTTAACTCTACAAATTCTTTTAATGTTTTATCAGGTAATATTAAGGCCCAATGCTTTTTTAAATAATCATAAAATAAACTTGTGGCACATCCTTCTAAACTGATATTTACAAAAGAATAATCTTTTTCTTTTGTTTTTTCTAAATTAGAAATATGATGGTCAATTACAGTTACTTTATCACTTAATTTTTCATTATTAAATATTTTATCAAGCAAATCAATACTTGGACATAAATCAGTAATAAAGATTTTTTCATAATTTAAATATTCTTCATTAGTAATAAATTTATCTAATTTATAATCTAAATCAGGAACATTTTTACATAAAGTATAATCTACTTCATCAAAACATTTTTTACCTAAAATTATACATCCTAAGCCATCTGGATCAGCTTGATGAGAAAATATTTTTATTGGCATCTAATCACCTCTTTTTTATTCTCGATTACCTTCTTCGTTTATTTGGCTTAAACTTTTAACTTCAATATGATATTTAGTTAATTTACTTGCTAATTTAATATTAGAATGCTTTTTACCAATAGCAAGTGATAAATTATCATCACTAACAATTGCTAAAGCTTCTTTTTTCATTGGATCAAGAATATTTACCGTAACATTTTTAGCAGGTGATAAGGCATTAGCAATAAATTCTTCTTTATCTTCACTGTATAATACTAAATCAACTTTTTCACCATTTAATTCTTTTAAAATATTTCCGATTCTACTTCCATTAGCTCCAATACAAGAACCAATTGCATCAACATGAGGATCAGTTGAATAAACGGCTACTTTACTTCTAACTCCTGGTTCTCTTACTACGGAATATAAAACGATGGTTCCATCAGCAAGTTCTGGAATTTCGGTTTCAAATAGACGTCTTACAAATCCATAATGTTTTCTTGAACATAGAATAAGTGGTCCTTTAGTAGTTTCTTCAACTTTCGTAATATAAACTTTAATTGAAGTTCCCATTTTAACAACTTCACCAGGAATCATTTCGGATTTTGGAAGGATTCCTCTTGATTTACCTAAATCAACATAATAGTTTTTAGCATCTTCCATTGCAAGAAGTCCAAGCATCATTTCACCGGCTTTATCATGAAATTCTTCCATGATAACAGCTTTTTCAGCTTCTCTTATTTTTTGAGTTAAAACTTGTTTAGCGGCTCCTGCTGCAAGACGACCAAAATCTTGAGGTGTGACTTCTTGTTCAATTGTTTCTCCTACTTTAATATCCGGAACCATTTCTTTAGCATCTTCTAAAAGTATTTGGGCATCAATATTAATCTCAGGTGGAACTTTAACAGTATTGCCATCTTCTCCTACTTCTTCATGACCTTCATCATAATCATCAACTACAACATAATAAGTATATACTTTAATATCTCCAGTATCTTCATTAATTTTTACTTTAACATTAGTCTTAGAATTAAAATTCTTTTTATAAGCACTTGCTAAAGCATTTTCCATTGCACTTAAAACAACTTCTTTACTAATATGTTTTTCTTCTGTAATATGATCTAGTGCTTTAATAAATTCTTTTGCATTCATAATTTAACCTCTTTCCTTACTTAATACATCTAAAATGTATGAATCACTTATTAAATCTAATTCATCTAAAATAGGATTAATAATATTAGTAGCTTCAACAACTGTATCTAAATCTAAACCACTTTCCCTATCTAAGATAATTCTCAAGAAATAATAATTTCCTTCTTTTTCATAAACAATTTCATCAACAACTATTTCTAAAGGTTTTAACTTAGGTTCAATAGTTTTTTTAATCTCTTCTAAAATATTATCCATAACTCACATCCATTCATTAATAAAAGTGGGAATTGCTGCCCACTTAAATCTGTAACTTGATTATAGCACATAAATGCTCATAATTCCAAGAAAAAAATTTACTTTTTACCAATTTCTAGCTTTTTAATTAATCTTTTTACTTCATCAGAATTATCATCTTTAACAATTTCATATTCATATTTTAAACAACTAATACCATACTTAAACATAGTTTCATAAAATAAATTATCTTCTTCATTAAAAAATCTTTTTTGCTCTTTATAATAACGCATAGCTCTTACAAATAACTCACTATTAACATATTTATCTAAATTATTTAATTTCTTCATTTTTTTATTAAGAAATTTTTCTTTTTTAATTTCTTCTTTACTTTTAAGTTCTTCATTACTTAATAAATTATTTAATAAACATTTTATAAATTCATATTTTTTAATTTCTTTTTTATCTAAATAATTTTGATAAAATTTAGTTTCTAATATTTGTAAGGCTTTTAAATAATCACCATATTGCATAGCTAATTCAAATATTTGATTTGGTTTTTGATTTTGATATATATCTAATGAATAAGAAAAATCTTCCACTGAATTACCATTAAGAAGTTCTTTAGTATTAATTATTTCTAAAATATAATATTCAAAATTATCTAACTCAGATTTAGCTAAAACTTTTTTTAATATTAATATATCTTCACTAGTTAAACCATTTTCTAAAATATTATTAACAATAATATTGATATTAAAAGAATTATAACGATTTAAATCATGTATTTGTTCTAATAAAGTTTTAATAATTTTCTTATCAAAATCATTTGAATAATCTTCATCTTTAATAGTTAAATAAGCTTCAAGATAATCTTTATTCTTTAAAGCTTCATAAAAATGTTTATAGAAATTCTCATAAGTTTGATAATTATATTTTTCTTTAGAAGATAAATCATAAGGTTCTTCTAAATAATTTATTAAATCTTTAACATAAACATATACACCTTTTTTTCTTTCATTTAAATATAATAAATTAATTAAATTCTTAGCTGAAGAATATTTTCTTTTATTTATATAATTTAAAATATTACTTTTTATATAATAAGGATTATTTTTCATAGCAACCTCTCTTCGGCATACTATTTTATCGTATAGTCTATTATCTAGTCAAATAAAACCATATTATAAAGCTAGAACAAGTCGAAAGCTGCGATCACCAAATGCATTTCCAGCTGTAGTACGAAAAAAGAACATACCAGCACCTGTGCCATCACCATAGTAGCCACTACGCCTTAACCATGGATAGCCTGAATAAGCAAGCCCTGCTTCATTGTTATACCAACTACTTACATCTTTTGTTTCATTTAAATATCTCATACTTTGAAATGGGCCCATCTCCTTTGTGGCATCTCCGAATTTTCCTCTACTAAAAGATCTACTACTAGTACCATAATCATACTTATCATAATATCTTTCATCTGTTGGCAAGTCTATTTTGTCGTTTATTTCGGTAATTTCATGATTTACACCACTATCATTACATTCGGGACAAGTTAACTTTCCATTAAATTCTGAATTTCCCACATTATTACGACCTGATGATAGTTTTCCAGTATGCCCATCTCCAGTACTATTATCATCAACGCCACTCATCATATATTCCCAAGCTCCTCCACTCATATCATAAATTCCACTATAATTTCCTGTTGTACTTGCTACTACACTGGCTTTATTAAAATAATTAGTATTATATGTTCCATCTTCTCCTGCTTTGGATACACCTCCATATTCGTTACATGCTTCTGGAGTATTACTACAAAGTATATTTGTTCCTGTATATCCTATGGTTGGCTCTTGTCTTGCTGCATATCCTGTTAAATAATCGCTATTATTATTGATTCTCACACTTACATGACTTCCATACTCGCTATGTTGTAAATAGGCTACAGCTCCCCATTCCATGTTTTTCATCATATGGCTATTTAATGTTTCTTCATAATGTCTACCAACAACATATGCTTTAGCTACTGAAATATTTCGCCAGGAATATACATTTGGTTTGACTATGACTTTGCTTGATACCTCTATTGAGGCCGTTTCATCTATAGGATTTACTTCTGCTGCTCTTGGATTTTCAGCTCCATCATAGCCGGTTTCAAACTTGCCAACCCATATGCCATTTGTATTAAATGAGGTGAAGGCTGGATGCGTTAACCATTCGCCTTCTTTACTTCCACTTTGTACTACTTCATCTTTACTTTCAAACACTACTTGAATTATTTGTTCTTTATTTGTTTTTGTTGTTAACCCATTATAGTTTCCTTCATCAAATATTTGATATCGATATCTTGGTATCCAGACAAAATAACTTTCGATATCATTTTCATCTATTGGTTGATTCTCTCCTGGGTCTACTTTCCCATCTCTTAATATTAC
>CANQSC010000008.1 GCA_947626445.1 uncultured Bacilli bacterium | reverse complement strand
TTAATTTAATAAGCTATTTAATTCTTTTAAAGTTTTTAAGAAAGCTTCTTCTTTTTCATAATGAAAGATTGTTGTTTCTTCTTTTACTTCTTCTTTTTCTTTAATCATATCTGATAAATTAATTTTTTTAGTAGGTATTAAATTATCTACTAATTCGACTTTATCATATTGTAATTGTTTTTTATTTGATTCTTTTATTAATTCATCATAACTAATAATTGCTTTTTGTTCTTGTTCTTCTTCATAGGCTGTCATATCTACTAATGGTTCAGGTTTTTCTTTAATAGTACTTGCTATATATTTTAAATCTACTTCATTTTCTTTCATATCTTCACTTCCTATACTTTTTTCTTCATCATCGCTTTTTAAAACATATATTAAGGCAATTGTTAAAATTAATAAAGCTAAAACTGAAAAGTATAATATGTAATCTACAAAAGATAAACTTGTTAAGATTGAAATTATGTCATTTATTAATTTCATGATTCACCTCTTCTTCTATAGTTTATCAAATAAATAAAAAAGTAGAAAGCCAAATGTTTCTACTTAACACTCTTTTTACTTAAGTTTTACATTATTGATAATGTATATGGATTGTCAATTGTGCCATTACCTATGGTATTTAACTTTTTTATTAAAGTTATTACTGGCCTAATTCCATGTTTAACATTTTCATCTTGGTCTTTATTTAAACCATTATTATTAGCTGTTATATAATAATTTATTTTATTGTCTTTTTTATTTAAAGTCATTGTCCACCAATCTCTAGTAATATTAGCTTTATTTAAATAAGTACCAGCTAACATAACATCATCAGCAGTTAGTAAAGCAATTTTTGTTGAAGCATAAGTTCCTGGACAAGTTAAGATTGGCGCATTATCTTTAAAAATTCTTTGGTCTGGTAAATAATATATTACACCATTATCTTCAATCTGAGCATTATCATCTGTACAATATTTAGCACTGGCAATATAATTGTCAAATTCTTTTAAATTTATATCATACCAACTATTTAAGACACTAGAAATTTTTGAATCAATAAATGAGGTACTTTCACTAGTATTATTTTCAAAGAAAGGACTTTCTTCTTCTAAAATATCATCTAAAACTAATGATACAGTGGCATCAGCATTAACTCTTACGATTCGCCATATTTTACCGGCAAAAGAAACATAATTATTTACAACATTTCCTTTAAAATAATACATACTTCCATCTTCAGTACTCTCTTCATATAAACCATCATTTTCGGTAGTTATTTGATTATTTTTAAGTAACCAACTTTTTAAACTATTATCTACTACTTCTTTAGCAATTTTAAGTTCAACTTGTAAAGCATTTTTATGAGGGTTATAAAAGATTAGGGAAAAACTTTGAGTTTCATTACTATTTATTTTTACTTGAGCTTTAATAGTTTTTTGCCATATTTTATCAGAATAATCATCAACTACATGTTCTTTAGAAATTAATTTATAAGTTACATCATCACTTGCTACAACATCATTTAATTTAATTGAATAAAATTGTTCACTATCCATAGCATTCGTAATGGAAAAATCAATTTGATAAGTATCTTCATTAGTAGTAAAAGTATTTCCAGTTAAATAATTTATTGATAAACCTTGATCAACTTTTATCATAGCCATTGTTTGTTCTTCTTCATGTAAAAAACTTATATAGCCAACTTCAACGACTAATAATAAAGCAATCAAAGCTAAAATACATGTCATAGTTAC
Organism: uncultured Bacilli bacterium; assembly: GCA_947626445.1. Lineage (GTDB taxonomy): Bacteria > Bacillota_I > Bacilli_A > RF39 > UBA660 > Ventrenecus. The sequence goes on along the minus strand of CANQSC010000008.1, from coordinate 23,745 downwards.
TTTATATTTTAATCTCATAGTACCACCCTACTTTTTAATAAGTATACAAGTTTTACACCTTCTTGTCAATTTTAAAACTAGTATTTTACATTTCTTTTCGTGATTCTAAATAACTTTTTAAAGATTTTGCTACATCAGTAGGCAAAATAGTTTCTAATTCTTCTAAACTTGCTTGTTCCATTTTCTTGACACTACCAAAATGTTTAATCAATTCTTTTTTTCTTTTAGCACCAATACCTGTAATATCATCTAAAACACTTGATATAGCCCCTTTACTTCTAATAGTTCGATGATAATTAATTGTATAACGATGGACTTCATCTTGCATTTTAGTTAAATAATGAAAGACATTACTATTTTTAGGAATATTTATCACTTCTAGAGTATCACCATCAACTAAATCATTAGTCCGGTGTTTATCATTTTTCTTTAAACCACAAACTTTAATATGTAAATTTAAACTATCAAGAATTTCTTTACAAGCATTAATTTGCCCAATCCCACCATCAACAATAATTAAATTAGGCATTTCACTTTTCTCAACTAACGCTCTTTGATATCTCCTATAAATTACTTCTCTCATCATATTATAATCATCATTTTTATCAAAACTAATCTTATATTTCCGATAATCATTTTTAGAAGGAGAACCATTTTTAAATACGACCATACAACTAACTGACCAATCCCCAAATAAATTAGAATTATCAAATAAATCAATTCGATCTAAAATATTTAAATGTAAAAGTTCTCTTAATTCTTCATTAGCTTGTTCCGTAATATTTTCTTTTCTTAAAATTAATTCTAATTCATTATCTAAATTAATCTTAGCATTTTCATTAGCCATTTTAACTAAATTATTTTTTTGACCTTTAATAGGACTAACTAATTTATTTTCAAAATAACTATTTAAAACCTCGGTATTAATTTCTTTTGGCAAAACAATTTCTTTAGGTATTTCATGTCTTCCATAAAAAGTTGTTAAATAACTTTCTAAATCATTTACTAAATCACTAATAACGGGAAAAATATCTGTATGTCCTCCAACTATTTTCCCATTTCTTAAAAATAAAATTTGCACAGATATATAACCATTATTAAAAAAATATCCCACAACATCTTTATTAGTTAAATCTCTTAAAGTAATTTTTTGTTTATCTAAAACAACATTAATATAATCTAAATCTTTTTTTAATTCTCCTGCTAATTCAAAATTAAGACTTTCACTATAACTATTCATTTTACTTATTAATTTATCTTTTAAGATTTTATCATTCCCATTTAAAAAACTTAAAATATCATTTTCCATTTTCTTAATTTCTTCAGAATCTTCTTTTTTCTCACAATAACCTAAACATTCCCCAATATGATAATATAAACATACTTTATGAGGATTACCATCACATTTTTTTAAAGGATATAAACGATTAAGTAAATTAACTATTTTTCTAGCCGCATAAGCATTAGGATAAGGTCCAAATAATTTTTTCTTATCTTTTTTGCGAATATTTAAATATCTTGCTACTTTAAGTTTGGGATACGGTTTAGATATATATTCAATATAAGGATAGCTTTTATCATCTTTAAGTAAAATATTATATTTTGGGTCATATTGTTTAATTAAATTAATTTCTAATAAGAACGCTTCTAATTCACTAGCCGTTACAATATAGGAAAAATCAGCAATTTCACTTACCATTTTAGCCGTCTTTCCCATTTGAGTTCGATTAAAATATGAATTAACTCTTTTATGTAAATTTTTAGCTTTACCAACATAAATAATAATTCCATCAGCATTTTTCATTTGATAACTACCTGGTAAATTAGGAACTTGTTTTAATTTTTCATCAAGCATAATATCACCCACTTCCTGTATTATTATACTTTATTTTTCTATTTTTAAAAATGGTAAAAGAAGAATAATTGGCAAACTTGTAAATAACCCATAAACATAACGAAATTCTGCATAAACAGGAGAAGCAATCATCATCGTTAACCAAAGTCCTAAAAAAGGAACATATAAAAGATAATTTTTTCTTTTTAAGTATAAACTTAAAGTAAAACTTAATAAAGTGATTAAAGAGACAAGACCAATATTCCAAATGATACCAGCTAAAGGTAATTTATGACTAGCTGTAATATCAATAATATTAGGATTAGCTAAAGCTATAGTTGACCAATAATTAACACCTGGATACCAATAACCCAATGTTATCGATAAATAAGCCTCAATATAAGTTCCAAGATTTTTAAATAAAAGACTTCCCCATACTTTAAAGTAATCTCCCAATTTTTCTTTTAAAATAATATTATTAAAAATATTTTTAACGGGGTCAACAATATAAGTTAAATAAATATTAGGAATATTTGATATATCAGTAATACTATTTAAAAACTCTTCTTCTTTTAATGACATATTGCCATTTTTAGTAATTACTCTCGCCATCTGTTCTGTTGGAATAGCTAAACTCTCGCTTATTGAAGAACTACTTACTTTAAAATAATTATAAACAGGATATTTAATAAACAAAAACATTAAAAAGATACTTCCAACAATTATTAAAGATTTTAAATCTTTTTGCCAATAATAAATTAAAAATGGTAACATTACTAAAAAGATATACATTCCATTAGAACGCATGAAAAATAATAAAAATAATCCAAAAATTAAACCTAAATAATTAAGAATTGTTTTGTTAGTTCTAAGTTCATTTAAAAATATTACAATATAAACAAAACTAGTTGCAAATAAAATATCTTTCCAAACTGTAACTGCATAATGTGTATAAATTGGTAATATAGCATAACTAAAAAGAATAACTAAAATTATTTTAAAATTAACATTTTTCTTATATAAATAATAACAAACAAAAGCATAAGTAAAGGCTAGAAAAAGCATTTGAAATAAAGTATAAAACATAATTCCTAAATTTTCATTATGAAAAATATTTAAACCAATATTTACAAATAATCCTAAAAAATTAGTATGAACTAAAGAATGAACATCAGATAATATTCCATTTTTAATAAAAGATAATTGTAAATTAGTATCATAAGTAATCTTTCCTGGATAATAATGAATTAAATATGGTATATAACAAATAAAAATTATTAAAAAGAAAAAGATAAAATATTTTTTATTAATTTTATTATTTTTAGTTAAAATATTAATTTTAGGTATATATTCATAAAATAAACATAATAATCTTTTAAGCAAAGGATATAAAAGACTTATCTTTAAAATAGCATATAAAATAGATGAAATAGTAATAAATGTCGCATTATTTATTTCTATAACATCATAAGTCATTTTTCCAAAAACTAAAACAGTTCCTAAAACGATACTTAATATAGTAGCATATTTCTTTGTTTTTTTAGAAAAGTTTAAATCACTAGTTTTAAAAAAATAACCAACTAAAACTATCATAATGATTAACATAAAACTATAATTTACTTCTTCATTAAAATTATAAAAACATAAAAGGCCTAAATAAGTTATAAAAGTATTTAAGATATTAGTAATAGTCCTACGCATATCATCACTTCCAACATTAGAATATCACATAAAAGAGTTGTTATCAAATTTATTATTTTATATAATATTTTTGAGGTGGAGATATGTTACTTTTAAATACTTATACTTATGAAATAAAAAAATCTAAATTTATTTCTTATTTTTATCAAATTGATAATGAAAGCGAGATTAAAGAAATACTTAATAATTTAAAAAGTGAACATAAAAAAGCAAGACATATTCCTTATGCTTATATATTACCTAATACAGCCGGTAAAAGCGATGATAAAGAACCCAAAAATACAGCTGGACTTCCCATTTATAATTTAATGCTTCAAAACAATTTAGTAAATAAAGCTATTTTTGTTGTTAGATATTTTGGTGGGACTAAACTTGGAGCTGGTAATTTACTTCGATCTTATTTAACAGCTAGTAAAGAAGTTTTAAAGTAATTTATTTTGTCTTTTCAATCTTAATTTTTCATTTTTAGCATTACTATCAATATCAAATTCATTAGATAATTTAATAGGATACATTGTTATAATACATTTAGTATCTAAAACAGTTACGACAGCAATATCATTAGTCAATTGATTACCTTTATAACCAATTGGTTCATCTAGGCTAAAACGATATATATCAGATACTTCAAAATGATTAGGATTTAAAGTAGCAATTTCTTTATTTACTACTTTCAAAAGTTTATTTATATCAATATTAGAAAAAAATTTATCATCAGCATATTCATTTTCTAAATTAATATGTTTTCTAACATGTCTAATTAAATCTTCATCAGAATTATTAATTATTCTTACAGCTGTATAATTACTAACATAATCAATTTTACTTAACATTTCATTTTCACCTAAAGCTTTTAAAAGATATGTTTTAATAATTTGACCATGCTTATAAATTCTTGCTGAAGCATTTTCGAAATCAATAGTTTGATACCAATAATATGCTTGTTCATAATCATTTAATAAAATATAAAGATATATTAAATCAATTGTTGCTTGATAATAATAACTTTCTTTTTTTTGCAAATTAGTTAAAATTTCTTTAGCTACACCATAATTTCCAAGTTGAATATGAACTTTAGATAAAGAAAGTAAAGCACTTAATTCTTTTTTTCTAAAAACTAAACAATTATTAAAATATTCTTTACTTCGACAAAAATTATTCTCAATATTTTCTAATAAACCATAATATTGATTTAAGATATACGAATTACGTTTATAATTCTCTTTCAATAATTTTCGAGCTTTAAGATAATTCCCATTTACTAAATAATCATTTATTTGAGATACATATTCTAGTTTTTGATGCATAAATATACTCCTTTAAATAAATACTTTGAATATAATACTATATTTTAATATTAATTTAAAGCAAAAATGCTTGTAAATTTGACGATAGTTTGATAGAATTAAAGACGTTAAAAAGAAAGGAGAAATTTATGGCTAATATTAAAAGTTCTAAAAAAGCAATTAAAGTAATCGCTAAAAAAACAGAAAATAATCATGAATTAAAAGCTCGTGTACGTAATTGCATTAAGAACTGTGATAAAGCAATTATGGTTGGAGATAAAGAAACTGCAGAAAAACTCCTTGCTGATGTACAAAAATATATTGATAAAGCTTTCAGTAAAGGCTTAATTAAAAGAAATACTGCTGATAGACAAAAATCAAGATTAACTCAAAAAGTAAAAGGAATGAAATAAAAATCATTCCTTTTATTATTTTTTTAACATATATTGTATAAAAAATGATAAAATAGTTAAGGATGATGTCAAATGATTAAAAAATTAATTATTTCAATTATTTGTTTAGGTATTATTTTAGTAACTTTTCTTAAAATGGATAAGATTACGGATTATTTCGTGCCTTTTATAGAGCAAGATACAAAAGTAATTGCAACATCTTCAAATAATTATAAAAAAAATACTGATTATTTATTTGTTCAAAATACAAATAATTTTGAGCCATTAAGTAAACAAGATATAAAAAATGTTTTTTATACCATAGTCAATAATGGTTGGAAAACTTTTACTTACTATTGTCCAAAAGAATATACGGATTGCTTAAAAGACAGTGAAGAAATTAGTCAAGATAAAGATTTACTAACTCATATTAATAATTTTGTTCATCCTTATAATGGTTTTAGTAATATGCAAACTATTATCAAAGAATCAGGACAAGTTATTGTAAATGTTACTTATTTTTATAATGAAGACCATATAAATGCCATTAATAAAAAAGTAGATGAATTATACAAAGAACTTATTAATGATACTATGACAGATAGAGAAAAGATTAAAATTATTCATGATTATTTAATTAATAATACGAAATATGATGTAACCAGAAATGAAAACGGTGAGAGTATTTATCAATCTTATTTAGCTTATGGCTTACTTTTTGAAGGATATGCAACCTGTAATGGCTATACGGACGCAATGGCTTTATTCTTAGATAAAATGAATATTCCTAATTTTAAAGTGGCAATGACCCCTGATGATCCCACAAACGAAGGACATGTTTGGAATGCTGTTTATTTAGATAATAATTGGTATCACTTAGATTTAACATGGGACGACCCTGTAAGTGAAGATGGCAAAGATTATTTACAAGATACCTATTTCTTAATTAATACAAACAAGTTAAAAGAAATAGATAATTCAGGAAACAAAAAAATAACTGACCATAATTTTAAACCAGATATTTATTTAGAATTAAAAATCAACAATTAAAAATAATTATGATTTATACAATTTTATGTAGTGTTTATTTTTTTTATAAAAATAAATATCATAATAAGCAAAATAATTAAAACGCCGTACCAATAATTAATTAAAAAAGCAATTAATGAGAAAGTTAATTTTTCAGTTAAAATAATATCAATATTGTCAATAATTTCATCATTTAAAATTACTTTAACTGTTCCTAATTTAGTTCCAACTTTAGTAAAATAGTTTACTTTATCCACTCCTTCATATTGATAGATTAAATTTTTTTTATCAAAATCTTTTAACAAATATTTATTTAAAGTTTTATTGGCATTAAAGACTACTTCTTTTTCTTTAGAATTAACAGTTTTTAAAGATAAAATAAGATCATTTTCACTAATTACTTCATAAGTATCATAATGACTAATAAAGTAATCATAAATCGTTTTAGCATCTTTAATATGTCCACCATCATCTTCGGCACCAGTTGTAACTAATAAATAATTAGTATTTCCACCCCTAGCAAATGTTGCAAGACAAAGTCCTGCTTCATCAGTTGTTCCAGTCTTCCCGCCAATTAAATAATCCATTTCTAAGTCATAATGATTTTTATATGCCATTACGGTACTAAAAAATGATTTGGAATTATCACTAGTTGTATATGTTGGATTAGATAGTATTTCTTTTAAAGTAGGATTTTGTAAAGCATATTTAAGCATAACTGCCACATCTTTTACAGTAGAATAATGCTCTTCATCATGTAAACCAGTCTCATTAACAAAATGAGTATTTAATAAACCTAATTCTAAAGCTTTATCATTCATTTTTTTTACAAATTCTTCACGACTTCCAGCCACAATTCTTGTTAATGCTTGGGCAGCATCAGCACCTGATGGAAGTAATAAGCCATATAATAAATCTCTTATTGTAACTTCTTCACCAACATAAAAACCAGCAACCGATGCATCAGCTTCAATTAAACCAGCAAAGTCTTCATAAGTTAAAGTAACCTTTTCATCTAAATCATTAATATTTTCCACAGCAATAATTGCTGTCATAATCTTAGTTAAAGAAGCAATAAAAGTTTGTTTTTCACTATCTTTTTCATAAAGAATTGTATCTTCATCTAAATTATATAAAATAGCATTTTTAGAATTAAGATCAAAATCTATTGCTTTGACATTGCCTAAAAAACCTAAAAAAGCCAATAAAAAAATAATTATTTTTTTCATTTACATCAAGCCTTTCACAAATATTATTATTTTAGGTAAAAAAATAATTAAACCAATTAAAGCTGAGAAAAATGCTGTAACTAAAACAGCTCCTGCTGAAATATCTTTAGCTAATTTAGCTAATTCATTAAACTTTGGAGATGCTAAATCAACACATTTTTCCATAGCTGTATTAAATAATTCACTACTAATAACACTCATAAAACAAATTAAAATAATTAACCATTCAAAAGTATTAATATTTAGAATAATAGCCATTAAAATAACTAATTCCATAATAATAAAATGGACTTTCATATTCTGTTCACTTTTTAAAGCACTTTTAATTCCCCTTATTGCATACTTAAAACTATTAATTAATTTATTAAACGATACCATATTAAATACTTTCTAGAGCTAAGAGGATCATATCATCTAATGATTGTTCTCTTTCTTTAATAGACATAAATTTTTCACTAAATTTACTATCAACAACTGTTAGAATAACTGATGCTTCTTTTGAAAAACTACTTGCAATATGAAAAAGGGCAAAACTTTCCATTTCTTCGGCAATTACCTCAATATCTTCTGGTACTCTTTTTAAAACATGTTCATTATCAGAATAAAAACCAAATTGTTCAGTACACATTACACAACCTTCATGAATAGTTAAACCTTTCATCTTAGCATTTTCTAAAATCGCTTCATTTAATTTTTTAGATGGATAAGCCATATGGGTAGGATCTCCATTATAAGAATATGCAAAATTTCCTTCTGTATAACTAGCATTTGCTAATATTAAATCAGGTACATTTAAGTATTCTTTTAAACCACCACAGGTTCCAATCCGAATAATTCTTTCCACCCCAAAAAAGTAAAATAACTCAAAGGCATAGATACTCATTGATGGCATTCCCATTCCAGAACCCATAACTGTAATGCGTTTATCACGGTACATTCCCGTATAAACAAACATATTTCTTGCATCACTTACTAACTTATAATCAGTTAAATATTTTTCAGCTATATATTTAGCTCTTAAAGGATCTCCTGGCATAATAACAATTGGAGCTATATCACTTTTATCACAAGCAATATGAGCCGGTTTGATATGATCCATTACTTTTGGTGCTTTCACCCTAATCAACTCTTTTCTATTCTAAAAATACTATAACAAAAAATAAGAAATTTATAAATTAAATTTCTTATTCACATCGTAAAGTAATGTCTACTTTTTTAAAATATCAATATATACTTCTTCACCATTTAAATCATAACTATCAGTTAAATCTTCTTTTTTAATTAAATCTACTGCTAAAGTTTCTTTTTTAATATAATCATTAAACATTTCTAAAGATTTAATAAATTTATCAGGACCATTATAATAAATAATAATTCGATCAACAACATTTAAATCTTTTAATTTTCTTAAGTTTTGAACTTTACTAACAAATTCTCTTGCTAAACCTTCTAAAATTAATTCTTCACTTAATTCCGTATTTAAAATAACAAAATTATTATTTTCCATACCAACATTAAAACCATCTTTAGCATCAACTCTAATATCAACCATTTCTTTATTAACCTTTAATTCTTCACCATCTAAATTTAAAGTAATTTCTTGATTATTTTGTAATAATTCAATTTCTTCGTTACTTAAATTTAATAAAGCTTCACTAAACAGTTTAATTTTAGGCCCTAAAATTTTACCTACAACTTTAAAATTAGGTTTTACTAAGAAGTTCATATATTCGCTTAAATTATCAATAAAACTTACTTCTTTAACATTTAATTCTTCTTTAATTAAAGAAACTAAATCATTAATTATTTTTTTATTTTTACCATCAATTAAAACTTCTTTTAATGGTTGTCTTACTTTAATTTTAGCTTCTTCTCTAACATATCTGCCAATGCTAATTAAATCACGAACTAAATCCATTTTGGCTTCAACATCTTCTAAAATTAAAGATTCATCAGCAACTGGAAAATCTTCTAAATGAACAGATTCTTTACCAGTTAATTTTTGATATATTTCTTCGGTTGTAAATGGTATTATTGGGGCACATAACTTACATAGACCACATAATACTTCATAAGTTGTCATATAAACACTTTTCTTAGAATTATCTAATTCACTTTTCCAAAAACGATTTCTGTTACGTCTAATATACCAATTAGATAAATCATCAGATACAAAATTAGTAATTAATTTAACAACTTGATTTAAATCATATAGTTCATAATATTTAGTACATTCTAAAACTAAACGATTATATTTAGAAATTAACCATTTATCAATTTCTTCACGCTCATTTATTTTAACCTGACAATCATCAATATCAATATGATCAGCATTAGCATACATTTGGAAGAAAGAATAAGTATTTTTAAAAGGATTAAAGAATTTAGAATGAACTTCTTTTACCCCGGCTTCATCATATTTTAAAGGAGTCCAAACAGGAGATGCATAAAACATATACCATCTTACATTATCAGCACCATACTCAGTTAAAGCCACAGTTGGATCAATAACATTTCCGGTAGATTTGCTCATTTTTTTACCATTAGCATCTAATACCATATCATTAACGACAACATTTTTAAAACTAGATTTACCAGAAATAATAGTTGAAATACAGATTAAAGCATTAAACCAACCACGAGTTTGATCTACTCCTTCGGCAATAAAATCAGCTGGAAATTGACTTTCAAATAATTCTTTATTTTCAAATGGATAATGGAAACTTGCATAAGGCATAGCTCCTGAATCAAACCAAACATCTAATACATCTAATACTCTAGTCATGCGTCCATTACAATGTGGACATTTAAGATGTAGCTCATCAACATAAGGACGGTGTAATTCAATTTTACTTACATCAATATCTTCAATTAACATTTCTTGTAATTCTTTTAAAGAACCAATAACATGTTTTTCCCCACAATCATCACAAATCCATATTGGCATTGGACAACCCCAATATCGATTTCGACTTATTCCCCAATCTACCATATTTTCTAGCCAATTATTAAATCTTTTTGTACCTACATATTCAGGATACCAATTAACACTTTTATTAGCTTCAATAATTTGGTCTTTATATTCAGTAGTTCTAATATACCAAGCCGGTTTAGTAAAATAGATTAATGGTGAGTGGCAACGCCAACAATGAGGATAATCATGATTCATCTTAATTTTTTTAAATAATTTATCATTTTCTTTTAAATACTTAATAATGTCTATTTCTAATTCAGGTGAAGTAACTAAAGTTCCTTTCCAAGGTCCTTCCGTATAACAGCCATCTTTTCCAACTGGATTTACAAAAGCAACATTATTTTCAACACATACGCGGTTATCATCTACACCATAAGCTGGAGCAATATGAACAATTCCCGTTCCATCTTCACAAGTTACATAATTATCAGCAAGAACTTCAAATGCTTTACCTTCGACTTTAACAAATGGCATTAATTGTTCATATTTAATACCTACTAAATCAGTTCCTTTAAAGGTTTCTAAAACTTTAAAATCATCACCTAAAACTTTTTCGGCTAAAGCTTCAGCTAAGATAAATTTATAACCCATTGATTCAGCTTTAATATAAGTTAATTCTGGATTTACACATAACGCAACATTAGCAAGTAAAGTCCATGGAGTTGTAGTCCAAACTAAGAAATACTCATCACTATCAACTCTTTTAAAAGGCACAATTACGGTATTTACAGATACATTTTCATATCCTTGTGATACTTCATTTGCAGATAGTTCAGTTCCACATCTTGGACAATATGGTAAAACTTTATTACCATAATAGATGACTCCTTTTTTATCCATTTCTTTTATTAGCCACCATTCAGACTCAATAAATTCATTACTACAGGTTACATAAGGATGTTCACAATCAATAAATTGACCCATCATATCGGTTACTTCATTTATTTCATCAATATTTAAAGCCGTAGCCTTATTACATTCTTTACAAAAATTTTCAATACCAAAAGCTTCAATATCAGCTTTAGTCTTAAAACCTAACTTTTTTTCAACATTAACTTCAATTGGTAAGCCATGAGTATCAAGACCAATCTTTCTTAAAACTCGGTACCCTTGCATAGTTTTATATTTACAAAATGAATCTTTAATTGCTTTAGCTAAAACATGATGAATTCCTGGTTTAGCATTAGCATATATTGGTCCATCATAAAATACCCAATCTTTTTTACCTTTACGATTATCAATAGTTTTATTTAGAATATCTATTCTTTTCCATTCTTCTAAAATATCATTTTCAACATCATGAACATTTCTTTTGTCTAATTCTTTAAAATCTTTCATAGCCATCTTCCTTTCATAAAAAAAGATGATACCAAAGGAGTCAATAAGACGGTACCATCCTTAATTTAACTTATTTAACAAGATAACGTTTGTTAACCCGCAAAGATTATATAAGTGATATTTATAAAACTTCTTTATTTGGCTTCCACCAATACCAAACTCTCTTTAAAAGAAAATTTTTATAAACGTGTCTTAACTCTTTTGACAAATATATTATATGAAAAACCCTTTATTGTGTCAAACATTTTTTAAGGATAAAATTTTTATCATTTTTTTATTAATTTTAACTCTTGTCCTTTATCTTCTTTTTTTATTTTTCTTTCTAATGTTTTTAATTTTAAATTGTTAAAATAGTATTTTGTATATTCTTCTTTAGTATAGTTTAATTCAGCTAATAACATTTCACATGTTTCTTTACCAACAATTTTTTGATTATCACTATTACTATAATAGGCAATTAAACATTCCCAATAATCTATAGGATTAGCTTTTATTGAAAGAAAATAATTTTGATGAAAATTTATTATTCCTTCAATAATATGATATTTTTCTTTAATTAATAAACATTTTTGATAATTTGCTAATATTTTTTGATATTTTTTCTTATTCATTTTCTTTTTCCTTCTAGTTTATTTTAGCATTTTGTAAAATACTTTTATCTGTTCCATTCAAGTAACTTTTGACATCCATTACTTTTTTACCAAATGGTTTAATTTTAGTTAAGTAAATAATGCCATCTTGACAACTTATTCCTATTGCATCCTTTTTTATATCGATGATTTTACCTGATTCTTTAACTTTATCTTTAATAAAATAAGCTTCTAATACTTTATATTCTAAATCATTTAATACAAAATTTGCTAAAGGCCATGAATTTAAACCTCTTATTTTATTAATAATTTCTTTACCAGTTAAATTAAAATCTAATCTTTCATCTTCTCTTGTTATATTATATCCATAAGTAACTAAGCTTTCAGCTTGGTTAATTCTTTCATTAGTTTTATTTATAATACTTGGTAAAGTATCTAATAATAATCTACTTCCTATTTCACTTAACTTATCGTGTAAAGTGCTTACCGTATCACTTTCTTTAATAAGATATTCTTCTTGCTTTATAATATCCCCACTATCCATGCCTTTATCCATATACATAATGGTAATTCCTGTTTTTTCTTCCCCATTTATTAAACACCAATGAATAGGGGCTCCTCCCCTATATTTAGGTAAAAGTGAGGCATGAACATTAATACAACCTAACTTAGGATATTCTAAAATCTTACTTGGAAGTATTTGCCCATAAGCACAAGTGATAATAATATCACATGGTATATTTAAAATATCTTCCATACTTTCCTTTATTTTTTCAGGTTGAAAAACCTTTAAATTATTTTCTAAAGCATATTTCTTTATTGGTGAATAAGTTAACTCTTTTTTTCTTCCTACTAATTTATCTGGTTGAGTAACAACACCTACTACGTTAGTATTTTCATTTAACATTTTTAATATAGGAACAGCGAATTCTGGTGTACCCATAAATATAACTTTTAAATCTTTCATATATATCCTCTTTCAAAGTAATTAAATTGTATCACAAAAAAAATAACTAATAAAATTATGTTGAATATTTTACGTAAAATAGTTAAATATTTTACATTTTAATATTTTATAAATTTGTAAATAGTGTTAACATTAATTTACATAGTAAGGAGTATAAAATAAATATGGAAAAATTTAAAATTAGTTTTATTTTAATGTTAGGAATTTTATTATTCCAATTTAATGTAGTAAAGGCTGATGAATTAAAAATTCATGCCATTGAATGTAGCGTTCAAGGAGATTCAACTTTATTAGAATCTAATGGGCAATATTTATTAATGGATACATGTGTAAAGCAAGATGGTAATCAAGTTTTAAAATATTTAGATGATCATAAAGTTACCAATTTCGACTTATATTTATCACATTATCATGGTGACCATTATGGTTTAATTATGGATATTTTAAATAATAGTAAATATACTATTAAAAATATTTATTTGCCAGAATATAATAAAAATGATAGTTTAATTAATCAAATAAATACAATTGCTAATCAAAAAAATATTACTATTACTTATTTAAAAAAAGGTAGTGAATTTAATTTTGAAAAAGCTAAAATAAATATTATTGGGCCTTTAGAAGGTACAGAAAATTTAGAAAATAAAATAAATAATAATTCTTTAGTTGCAAAAATTAAAATTGACAATACAACTTTTTTAACAGCAGGTGATATTGAAAAAGAACAAGAAAAATTACTTCTTAAAAATAATATTGATTTAAAAGCTGATATTATGAAATTATCTCATCATGGTGGTAAAACAAGTAATACAACTGATTTTATTAAAGCAGTAAATCCTAAATATACTTATTTTAGTTTTTTTGGTGAAGAGGAAAAAAATAATTTTGCAAGTGATTCTTGGGTAAATACCACTATTGCTAATGTTAATAATATAACTAATGTTTTAAGTACAGGTTATAATGGCAATATCATTTATGATATTAATGATGATGAAATAAATATAACCCCGACTAGAAATTATTTAACTGCTTCAATTAATTATCTTGATTATGATAATGATAATATTATTAAAACAGTTAAAATACCTTTTGTAAAAAATACCAAATTATATTATGAAAGAACTGTAATTCCAAATTATCAATTTTTTGGTGATGATAATTTATTAGGAAAAACTTTAACTAATAATCAAGAAATCAATCTTTATTATCTTAATACTAATAGACAAAATGCCAGTACATACCTAATTCCTAAACCTATAGCAAATGAAATAGAAGATGAAAATGAAGAAGCTAATGATGAAGAAGCTATAGAAGTTAATAATAAATGTACTGAAGTTAACGGTATATATTATGGGCGTGATGGTAGTATTGTAACCAAAGATGAATATTATACTGATTGTGGCGTTGTAGATAATCCTAAAACTGGTCATATTTTACCATTAATATTATTATTGGGATTATTAATATTAGGTTCAAGCATTTATATTTTAGTTAATAAATATAGCAAAAAATATCAAATATAAAAAAGAGGCTAACCTCTTTTTTTATCTTGTTAAACTTAATTCTTCATCAAATGCTAAAGAATTATCTAAATTATTAATATATTCAGTTAAATCTTTAACTTCACCTAACTTATATTCATTTTTAACTAAATCAGCTGGAATAACATCAGCAATATCTTCAAATACTCCAAATTCAGTTAAAGAACTTGCATTTGTTAAATATGGTTCATCTTTTGATAAAGCTACAGTATTAGTCCAAACTTCACCAGTAACTAAATCTTCATATGTTTTTTCTTCAAAAGCATATTTACTACCACTTTCATCTTCTGTTATTGTATGATGAACTTTAACTTTAACTTTAAATCTTTTATCATCACTTTTACGATTTACTTCATTACCTTCTTCATCTAAATAATAAATTTTAGGTAATCCTGGCACTAAAGAATTAACAAAGAAATACTTTCTTTCTTCACTAGGATCTTCATTAGGCACAAAAGTAACAATCTCTAAATTTTCATGATTATAATCAATTAAACTATCTGCATAACCATGAGCACTATCCTTAATTTCACTTACTTCATCTTTAGCTATTTCATAAGTATCTTCATTAAAAATATTGTCAATTTTTTCATTAATAGCATTATCTATTTCCACAAAAGGTCCAAAAATACTATCTAACTTATTTTCAATATCTTCTCCTCTACTAGCACTTACAGGTGTAGACATAATAAGTGAAGACGATAAAGCTAATAATAAAGTTCTTTTATTTTTAAGTAATTTTTTCTTTTCCATAAATAATCCCCTTTCAATGGTTTGCTATTATACTACAATTAATAAGATAAGTCAATATCTAAGCTTATTTTAGGCATAATAGTATATATTTTATCTAATTCTTTTAAAGTATTAATTAATTTATCATCTATTCGATATTTTACTAATATTTCATAATTATATATACCATTTATTAAAAAAGGATTAGCAGGAGATGGTCCTAAAACAATACTATCTTTACTAATATTATTTTCTAAATAATTTTTAACTTTTTTAATTTCATTACTAACTAAATTAAAATCCCGACTTTTAAGTTTTATTTGCACTAAAAAATAATAGGGAGGATATTTTAGGGTTTTTCTAATTTTCATTTCATAATTAAAATAAGCTTGATAATTATGATTTAAAACACATTTTAAGATCGGATGCATAATATTATAGGTTTGAATAATTACTTCACCCTTAATATTAGAACGTCCTGCTCTTCCACTTGCTTGCGTTAAAAGAGCAAAACTTCTTTCATTACTTTTATATTCAGGAATATTAAGTGATGCATCAGCATTAATTATTCCAACTAAACTAACTTTAGGAAAATCAAGTCCTTTACTAACCATTTGGGTTCCTAGTAAAATATCATATTTTCCCTCTTGAAAATCATTAATGATTTTTTCATAAAATCCTTTATTTGTTGTACTATCGGCGTCCATTCTAACTATTTTAGCAGTTGGAAATACTTCTTTTAAATACTCTTCTAATTTTTCGGTACCAAGTCCATAATAATTTAAAGATTTTTCATGACAACTTGGACATACATCATCCACATATTTAGTATAACCACAATAATGACAACGCAAATGTTTATTAGTTTTATGATATGTTAGAGTTATATCACAATAAGGGCAACGATAAGTAAATCCACAATTAGCACAAGTAATAATAGTTGAATGACCTCGTCTATTTAATAACAAAACAATTTGTTCTTTTTTATTTAATCTTTCAATTATTTTATATTCTAATTCTCTACTTAAAATATTATGACGAGCTTTAGCTTCTTCACTCATATCTACTAAAGAAATATTTGGTAAATCTGCCCCACTAGCTCTCTTATTTATTGAGATATATTCATATCGTTTTTTTAGGGCTCTTGCCATTGAATCAAGTGATGGAGTTGCACTTCCAAGTATAACTGGACAATTATGATAAAGACTTCTTTTAATGGCAACTTTTCTAGCATGATACTTAGGATTATTTTCTTGTTTATAAGAATCAGAATGTTCTTCATCCAAAATAATAATCCCAATATTTTTTAAGGGCGCAAAAACAGCACTTCTAGCCCCAATTACAATTTGACATTCCCCTTTTTCAATCTTACGCCATTCATCAAAACGTTCTCCATCAGATAAATGACTATGTAAAACCGCAATCAATTTAGGAAATCTTTTATTAAAACGTAATATTAATTGAGGAGTAAGACTTATTTCGGGAACTAATACTAAAGCTGTTTTCTTTTCTTTTAAAACTTTTTCAATTAAGTTCATATAAATTTCTGTTTTACCTGAACCGGTAACCCCATGTAATAAAATAGTTTTAGATGTATTAAAATAACTACTTATTTTATCTACAGCATTTTGTTGTTCTAAATTTAATTTTTTAGGTTTATCTAACTCATCAACCCTTAAATTATAGCGATACTCTTCTTTTTTAATTTCTTTAATATTTCCCTTTTTAATTAATGTTTTAGTAGCACTTTCACTAATTAAATAAGCTTCTTTTTTTAAAATTTCATTATTATTTTTAAATAAATCAATAATTCTCTGTTGTTGAACATTAAATTTACCATCTTTATTAACTAATACTAAATAACTAAGATATTTTTTATTAACAACATTACCACTTTTAGCTTTTAAGGCTTTAGGTAACATCGATGAAATACAATTACTTAAACTACATAAAGTTTCTTCTTTTAAAAAGTATCCTAATTCAATTAATTCTTCATTTAAAACTCTTTCTTCATTTTTAATATTAATTATTTCTTTAATTTCAAAATCTATTTTTTTATTATGAATATTTAAAACATAACCTTCTACTTGTTTTTTACCAAAAGGTACCACAACTAAAACCCCAACTTTAATTTTATCTTTTAAATTAGTTGGTATTAAATAAGTAAAAGTTTTATCAACTTGTTTAGCTTTAATTTCTACTAAGACGTCTGCATACATATTCATCACTATTAATATCTTAACATGAAATTTACAAAAAGCAAATAATTGACTTAATTACAATATATAAAAAACTTTATGAAAAATATTCACAAAGTTTATTTATTTTAAGGTATATGGCGAACTAGAACTTCCTTTTCCACCTGTAACTTTTATACCAGGACTCAAATATAAAGTAGGCCAAACACTTCTAGCGTTTTCAAGTCTTTCTGCTTTCATATTACCAGAACGATCAATTAAAATTACATCATCGGTATTTATTTGATATGATGAAATAGTCCACGAACCACTTTTTGGTGTTAACCAATCATTTGCTGCGCAATTATAAGAACTATATAAACCCATACTTTTTCCTAAACATGTATTTCTTACTTCTCCTCCTACGGCATAGCCATAATCACTTGCATACATTAAGCCTATTCCATTATAATTTGTATCAATATCGGTTGCCCATGATGTATCGCTGGTTCGTTCTTTATTATATGCTTCATTAGCTGATAATGAAAGCCTATCATAGATTCCTAAAGGCCAGGAATTTTTTTTATATACCATTTTTCTTGCGTCTTCATTTAAACCATTTTTACTAAAGTCACATGTGCTCGTATTTACTGGACTAGTACTATAACATTCACCTGTGCCACTTTTATAATATATTCCATTTAACATATCTTTTAATTTTGAAGTTTTCCAATTATTCCTAACACCATCTCTATTCCATACATAGCCACCAATTGAGGCTGATCTTATTATTTTTACTAATTGCGTAGATCCACCATCTGCATTTACTAAACCTATTATTCGCCACATTTCATTATTAAATCTTACATAATTACTGACTTTTTCTCCAGCATATCGATATTCTGTTCCACCCCAACCAATATTTGAATCACTATGTTCTACTTTATATAATCCATTTCCGCTTGTTACTAATGGTAATGATTTTATTAAAGCATTAAGATATTGATATCTTCTTATTATTGTATATGCACCTGTCCATCCACTTGGATTTCCGACATGGTCTACTGCTCTAAAGTAATATGTAGCATTTAATTCATCACTTATGGTCCATGGATTATTTGGCACTACTATTCCACTACTCATATCAGTTGAATATTCATAATATGATACACTTTGATTATCTGTTGATGTTAAAGTTATTTGAATATCTTCATATGATATATTTCCACTTGTATAGCCATTTAAATCTACAGTTGGTACACTTGGTGGTTCTTTATCTATATTGGTTATACTTTGAGCTGTTGGATAGGTATAGATATTTCCAGCATTATCTCTTACTTTTATTATGATATTACTTTCATTTGCTGAGTATTCTTTTTTATTACTTGCTTGCCAATCTGTTCCATTATTAAAACTATAGGCGGCTGTATCATGTAAACCACTTCCTCCTGTATCTGTTGCTCCATTGATTGTTAAGGTTACATTATCTTTTGTCCAACCATCAGTACTTTTACTTACACCTGTTATACTTGGTAATTCTTTTTCAATGTTGGTTATTTCTTGTTTTGTTGGATAAGTATATATATTACCTGCATTATCTCTTACCTTTATTGTGATATTACTTTCGTTTGCTGAATATTCTTTTGTTGCACTTGCTTGCCAATCGGTTCCATTATTAAAACTATAGGCTGCTGTACTATGTAAGCCACTTCCTCCTGTATCTTTTGCTCCTTCAATTGTTAATGATACTTTTCCATTTGTCCATGCACTTGTGCTTTTCTTTACTCCTGTTATGCTTGGTGGTTCTTTTTCAATGTTGGTTATTTCTTGTTTGGTTGGATAAGTATATATATTACCGGCATTATCTCTTACCTTGATTGTAATGTTACTTTCGTTTGCTGAGTATTCTTTCGTTGCACTTGCTTGCCAATCGGTTCCATTATTAAAACTATAGGCTGCTGTACTATGTAAGCCACTTCCTCCTGTATCTTTTGCTCCTTCAATTGTTAATGATACTTTTCCATTTGTCCAAGCACTTATGCTTTTCTTTACACCTGTTATGCTTGGTAATTCTTTTTCAATGTTTGTGATTTCTTGTTTTGTTGGATAAGTATATATATTCCCGGCATTATCTCTTACTTTAATTGTGATGTTACTTTCATTTGCGGAGTATTCCTTTGTGGCACTTGCTTGCCAATCGGTTCCATTATTAAAACTATAGGCTGCTGTACTATGTAAGCCACTTCCTCCTGTGTCTTTTGCTCCTTCGATTGTTAATGATACCTTTCCATTGGTCCATGCACTACTACTTTTCTTAACTCCTGTGATACTTGGTGGTTCTTTTTCAATGTTGGTTATTTCTTGTTTGGTTGGATAAGTATATATATTCCCGGCATTGTCTCTTACCTTAATTGTGATATTACTTTCATTTGCTGAATATTCTTTTGTTGGGCTTGATTGCCAATCTACTCCATTATTAAAACTATAGGCTGATGTACTATGTAGACTACTTCCTCCTGTATCTCCTGCTCCTTCGATTGTTAATGTTACACTTTGATTCGTCCAACTGCTGTTACTCTTTTTTACTCCTGTTATACTTGGTAATTCTTGATCTATTTTTAAGGTTGTACTTTTTGTTAAACTTCTATTCTTTGCTTTATCATAACATCTATAATATCTTGTTTCATTATGGTTTCCTGTATAGGTTTTTGATATTGTATTGTTACTTAAACTTTCTGTCATTCTTGTATAGTCATTATCATTTGTTGATTCTTCACAATAGTCAAAAGCACTTCCACTTGATATATTACTTATATTTATTTTGACTGTTACATCTTCATTTGTCCAACTTGTTTTATCATTTACTACTTCTATTGTTGGAGCATCCTTATCTACTTTTTCTACTGTGATATTTCTACTACTTACATTTCCTACTTGATCTTTAACATGAATATACCATTTAGTATTTACATCGACACTTTTTTTATATGTTTGTTCTTCTTTTAAATTATTTTGTTTTGTTAAATTATTATTATTTATTGTTTCACTTGTACTATATTCATATCCTGCTATTCCACTATCTTTATCTATTACGGTGGTACTTATTTCATTTGTTTGTTCCCATTCACTACTGACATTCATACTTTTGATATCTGGTCCATCTGTATCGATATTGGTGATACTTTGAACTGTTGGATAGGTATAGATATTTCCTGCATTATCTTGGACTTTGATTACAATATTACTTTCATTGACTAAATATTCTTTTGAGTTTCCTAATTGCCAAGTTGTTCCATTATCAAAACTATATCTATCTTTATCATGTAGGCCACTTCCTCCTAAGTCTTCAGCTCCTTCGATTGTTAGAGTTACACTTCCACTTGTCCAATTACTATTACTTTTACTTACACCGCTTATACTTGGATCAGTATGATCTATATTCGTGATATTTATTTCTTCAGTATATCTTGTCTCATTTCCTACATCATCTTTAACTTTGATTTTGATTCCACTTTTATTATTTTCATATGTTATTTCATTACTTTCTTGATAATGTAAGCCATCATCAAAACTATATGCTTCTTTAGCAAGCTTTATATCGTCACTTGCTGTTACTCTTATTGTTACTGATGTGTTTGTCCAACTTTGTGGTGTTTTTTCTACTTTACTTATTGTTGGTCCTTGTTTATCTATATTATCTACTTTTATTTCTTTATCATATGTTGTGATATTTCCGACATGATCTTTTACTTGAATGTTTATATTTGTATCATTATATTGATATTCTTTTTGATTTTCTGCTATCCAACTTTCTCCTCCATCAAAGCTATATGGTTTACTATCTAATTCGACATCATCACTTGCTTTTATTGTTACTGTTACACTTTGATTGGTCATAGTATCTATACTTTTTGTTACACTTTCAATTGTTGGATTTGTTTTATCTATTTTTAGGGTTGTAAATTCTTTATTACTAACATTACCTACTTCATCATAACATTTAAAATATCTTACTTCATTTTTATCTTCATTATAATCTAATGTTATTGTATTATCTATTATTTCTTCATTTATTCTTTTGTATTGTTCATCATTAGTTGACTCTTCACAATAATCTATTCCACTTAAATTATCACTTAAATGTAATTTGACATTTACATCTTCTTTAGTCCATACATTATCATAATCATTTTCAATACTTAATACTGGTCCTTCACTATCTATATTATCTACTTTTATTTCTCCTTCATATGTTGCTATATTTCCTACATGATCTTTTACTTTAATGATGATGTTTTCATCATTTTTTTGGTATTCTTTTTCATTAGATTCTTCCCATACTTCTCCATCAAAGGTAAATGGATTTGCATCTAACCCAACATCATCATTTGCTGTTATTGTAACTTTTACTTTGCCATTTGTGTAACCATTCTCATCTTTTTCTACTTTTTCGATTG
Source organism: uncultured Bacilli bacterium (assembly GCA_947626445.1). Lineage (GTDB taxonomy): Bacteria > Bacillota_I > Bacilli_A > RF39 > UBA660 > Ventrenecus. The sequence continues at coordinate 1,498 of CANQSC010000008.1, read as the reverse complement.
TTGGTAAGGTTTGGTCTATTTTTAAGGTTGTATTTTCTTTATTACTTTCATTTTTAACCTTATCAAAACATCTATAATATCTTGTTTCATTATGATCGCCTGTATATGTTAAAGTTAATTTATTTTCTGTTATTTCTTGTTCGATTTTTGTATATTCTCTATCATCTGTACTTTCTTCACAATATTGTATTCCACTTCCATCTTCGCTTATATTTAATACGACACTCACATCTTCTTTGGTCCATATATCATTATAGTTATTTTCAATTGTTATTGTTGGACCTTCTGTATCTATATTATCGACATTGATACTATCTGTTTTTATATTTCCTACTTTATCTTTAATATGTACATACCATTCGCCATTTTCACTTATTTCTTTGGTAAATGTTTGTTCTTCGGTTGTTGCTTCTATTTCATTCCACTCTTTTTCTGGTTCAAAACTCTTGGTTATTTGATAAGCTACTATTCCACTTTCTTTATCTATTGTTCTTACACTTATCTCTTTACTTGTCATCCAACCATTTGTTACTTGTAGTTCTATTATTTCTGGTAAGACATTATCTACTTTATCTACTGTTATTTCTTTCGTTGTTATACTTCCTACTTCATCTTTGATACTTACATAATATGTTCCATTATGATTTACTTCTTCTTCAATATTTATTTCTTTTTTTTCTTCAATATCTTGCCAATTATATTCTTCTTTTTCTTCACTTATACTATAGGCTATTATTTTATGATATCTACTATATCCATGTATTTTTATAGTATCTGTAAGTCCCCATTCTGTTAAAGTATTATTTATTTCTATTTGAGGAAGATAATCTGCTATTAAAGTTATTTTTCCTTCCAAGGTTTTATTCATTGAATCAGTGTCTTCTGCTGTTACACTTTTATCCATCCATATTCTTAGTTCATAGCTTTTTTCTTCGCCACCATCTAATGTTCCTTCTTCTAGGCTATAGCCTGATTCACTACTTAATGCATTATCTATTGTTGTATTTGTTTTTTCTAGTTCATTTAAAATACCTTTCTTTTCTCCATTTAAACTTATTGCTACATATTTATCACTTAAGGTTGTACTATTTAATAATTCAAAATTTATATTATATTTTGCTGTTGTTTCACAATTATTTTTTATTGTAAATTTATATGGTTTTAAACTTAGTCCATCTTCATCACTTATAGGATAGGCATTTTCTAATATGATATCATCTTCTTCATTTATGATACTTACATCCATACATAAACTTTTTACAAAATTACTATCCTCTTGGTCTACATCTTTTTTCCAAAATGCAAATGTTACTGTTAAACTTACTATTAATGCTGTTATTACTACTAATGTTATATTTCTTACTATTCTTTTCTTTTCCATATATAAAGACACCTTCTATCTTTACATATATATTAACATTATACCTTATGTGTACATTTTAGTTATGTGTACATTTTTAAAAAAAGCCAGTATTTAAAAGCTTTTTTAGTTAATTTT
>CANQSC010000007.1 GCA_947626445.1 uncultured Bacilli bacterium | reverse complement strand
GTTTAAATAAAACATATAATCACCCTACCTAGTTTAATATAGAATGTTTTAATTAAACTTTAAACACTTTCGACAAATATAGATAAAATTAGTAATTATTAGTTATTTCATTAATCTTATTTTTAGCGTTTTCAACACTTTCTTCATCAGGAATCATAACATAGCCATAGCCTTTTGGAAACGTATAAGTAAGTTCTGATGAATCACTTCCCGTTAAAACTTGCTTTTCGATTGTCCAATTAGGCATGTCTTTAATTTGTTTTTTAACTAATGAAGTTATTTCATTCATAGAAATATTAGTCGCAAAATTACCTTCAATAGAACCTAATAAAGATGCATAATTAGTTAAAAATTTAGAAGATGTTAATTTATTTACCATCGCTTCAATTACTTGTTGTTGATGTTTGGCACGTCCAATATCCCCTTCTCTTAAATTATAACGTTCTCTAGAATATGCTAAAGATTCTTTACCATCTAAATGCATCATTCCTTTTGTAAATTCATAATAAATAAACTCGCCATCTTCTTCTTGATAATCCGCACTAAAATCAAAAGGAACATCAATATCGATTCCATCAATGGCATCAATAATTTTAACTAAGGATGTAAAATTAATTTTTAAATAATAATTTATTTCTTCATCTAATAAATCTTCAATTGTTTTAATACTCATATCAATTCCTTTTAAACCAGCATGAGTTAATTTATCTTTTAGACCAGTGGTATTATGCAACTTTACATAATAATCTCTAGGAATAGAAGTTAGTAAAATCTGATTAGTTTTCGGATTAATGGTTGCCACAATATTAACATCACTTCTTGATACTTTATTAATACTACCATAAGTATCAATTCCGGTAATATAAATATTAAATGGTTCTTCTGTTACTTTAACTTTTTTATTTTGACTTTTAATATCTACTTGATAAGTTTTTAAAACTTTAGTATCTTCTTTAAATTCTTTTTGCATTTCTTGATATAATTTAGCTTCTTCATCAGAAATCATAATAGCATCTACTTCATTACCTAATAAAGCCGTTATTAAAGAAGAAGTATCTTCTAATTCTTTTTTAGAAAACTTTATTTCTTTATTTAAAAGACTTTCAACTTTAATAGTTGATTCATCACTTACTAAAGCCATATTTTTATTACTTAAATCTTTAATATCATTATAATTACTATTATTTAAAGTTATAATATTAATTGTTTTAGTTTCAATATCTAAAAAGCTTAATTTATGTAAAAAACTTAAAGTAAGAGATTGATAACTTAAACCTATACCAAATAATAAAAGTAAAACAAAACTAGAAAATACACCTAATTTTCGAAATTTATTATGACCTAAACAATAATAGATACCTAAATTTATAATTACTAAAATAATAAACATTAACATTAAATAAATAAATGGTAATATATTTAGTTTTATAAACATTACATAAAAACTAATAGTTAAAATTAAAACAGCTAAAAACAAACTTTTATAAATAACATTTTTCTTAAGTTTTAATCTTTTTTTAGTTTTCATCATCTCACCTATTTTTAATTATAAAGAAAAAATAAGAAAATAGCATCTTATTTTTAATTTTACGTGTAAAGTTACATTATTCTAATATAGCTTTTATTCTTCTTACGCCAGCAGAAGAAGCTTCTTCTTTAATGATTTTAAAGGTTCCTAATTCTTTGGTACTTTTAACATGTGGTCCTCCACATAATTCTTTAGATACATCACCAATTTTGTAAACACTTACTATATCAGGATATTTTTCAATAAACATACATTCGGCACCAGAAGCAATAGCTTCATCTTTTTTCATAGTAAATTTATCAACTTTTAAATCTTGTTTAATCCAATCATTTACAATTTGTTCGACTCTTTGTTTTTCTTCATCACTTAATTTATGGTCACAAGAAAAGTCAAATCTTAATCTTTCAGGAGTAATATTACTTCCTTTTTGATGAACATCTTTATTGACAACAATTTTTAAAGCGGCATTAAGTAAATGAGTTGCTGTATGATATTTGGTTTCAATAACCCCATCGCCACTTAAACCACCTTTAAATTTACCAGCTGAAGCAGTTCTTGATTTTTCTTGGTGTTCACTAAACTTTTTCTTAAAGCCATCAATATCAACACTCATATTAGCTTCTTTTGCTACTTCAATGGTTAATTCAATTGGAAAACCATACGTATCATATAAATGAAAAGCAGTTTCACCATCAACATTTTGCATATTCTTAGTTAATTTTTCAAAAACTTTTAAACCTTTCTCTAATGTCCGATTAAATTTTTCTTTTTCATTTTTTAAAACATCTAAGACAACTTGTTCATTTTCTTTTAATTCTTTATATGTATCTTGATATTCTAAGATAAAGATTTTAGCAATTTCTTCTTCCCAATTACTTGCAATATCAATATTTAATTTTCTAGCATGACGAATAGCTCTTCTAATTAATCTTCTTAGGATATAACCTTGGTCAGTATTACTTGGTTTAATTCCACTTGGGTCAGCAGCAATAAAAACAGAGGTTCTTAGATGGTCTAGGATAATTCGCATAGACTCTTCATTACCTTGATATGGTAAGTTAGTGATTTTTTCTAAAGTTTTTAAAGCAGGAGCCCAAATACTAGTTAAATAATTATCATTAACACCTTCTAGTATAGCTGTGGTTCTTTCAACACCCATTCCCGTATCAACATTTTTAGCTTTTAGTTCGGTTATTTTACCATCTTTATCTTGATAATATTCCATAAAAACATTATTCCATATTTCTACCCAACGACTATCACTTGGTTCAAAAATTCGCGGAACTTCTTCATCACTCCGAAAGTAAAAGATTTCCGTATCGCCTCCACATGGACCTGATTCGCCAGCTATCCAAAAATTATCATCACGGCCTAAATAAGCGATTCTTTCTTTTGATATTCCGTGTTTAAGCCAGTTATTCGCGCTTACTTCGTCTTTTGGTATTTGCTTATCTCCTTCATAAACCGTAATAGCTAACTTTTCAACGGGAATATTTAAAACTTTAGTTAAAAAATTAAAACTATATTCGATACTTTCAGCTTTAAAATAATCACCTAAACTCCAATTACCTAACATTTCAAAGAAGGTATGATGAGTATTATCCCCAATACTTTCTAAATCAGTTAATCTAATACATTTTTGCACATCACACAATCTTTTACCAAAAGGATGCTCTTCTCCCATTAAATATGGTATTAAAGGTTGCATTCCAGCTGTATTAAATAAAACTGATGGGTCATTTTCTGGTACAACTGGCGCACTTGGAATAACAACATGGCCTAAACTTTCAAAATATTCTAAATATAATTTTTTTAAATTCATTCTAATCCCTCCAATATTTCATAGACATCATTTTTTAAATTTTGTAAAAATTCATTATGAATAACATAATCAAAACCTTCATAATTATCTAAAGCATGTTCAGTTGGATGACTTGCTTGTTTAATTGTTAGTGGTGAATCTTCTAATTCATTAACAACTAATATTGCTATAGCTTTGGGATAATCACTTTTCATACTAATAATTTCTTCAGGATATCTTACATCAGATATAACAACATTTTTAAAAAATCTTTCATATACTAACATATCTGTTTTCATCCTTTTAATTAATAAATCTTTTTGTTTTAAATTTTCTCTTATAAATAAACCCATTTCTTGTAAAAATTGTCTTGGTTTATTATCTGGATTACCATCCCAATCTAACATTTCTTTTGCAAATATTTTTAAATATTTACTATATTCCGTAATAACGGTTTTTTCTTGTTTTTCCTCATAATATTCTTTGATAATTTTGGCCACTTCACTCTTGCCACTTCCTGCTTTACCAGCAACTAAAAATAATCTCATAAACTATATCCTCCAATCAAAAAGGACGGCTACCAAAGGAGTCTATTAGACGGTACCATCCTTATTTTTACTTAATTTTTATTAACGAGTTTTACCCGGGTATACCTCCCTAGGCAGCAGATAAAAATCTTCATTGTAAATTTCCACCAACCATTTACTCTCTATAAAATCCAATTTTTACTTTCCTAGTTCTTCAGTTACCATATCATTATCATGAAATAAATTATATTTTTCTTTAAAAAATCTCCATACAACTTTAACAAGCGCGATACAAGGGGTTGCTAAAATCATACCTATAATACCAAAGAAATGTTCAAAAATCAATAAGCCAACAATAATTGTTACAGGATGTAATTTAGTTGTCTTACTCATAATTATAGGTTGTAAAATATTATTTTCAAGCATTTGAACAATAAAGGCCACAATAATAGTCATCACCCCAACAATTGGTCCTTGAGAAAAACCAATTAAAGCCGCAATAATACCACCAATATATGGTCCAATATAAGGAATTAAATCAGTTATTCCGCATAATAAGCCAAATAATAATGGACCTTGAAGACCAATTACCCAAAAGCCAAAGGAATCACAAACAAAGACCATCAAAGCAACTAAGAAGGTTCCATTAACAGTTTTTCTAACTTCAGTTGAAATATTAGTAATTAATAAAGACATTTCAAAACGATTTTTCTTAGGTACTAACTTTAATAAGTGACCATTAATCGAATTAAAATCAATTAAAATATATATGCCAATTACTAAACCAAACGTAATAGTAACTAAACTAGAAAAGAAGGTTCCTACAAAATTTACTAACATCGTTGGTAAAGAAGTAAAGAAATTATTAACACTATTGGTTATAGTGGATAAGATACCATTTTTGGTGGCATTAAAATCAAAAGCTTCAAAACCATTTAAACGATTAAATAAATTATTAATTATATTTTCTAATTCGTTAAATATCGATGGTAAGTTTTTAATTAAAGCTTCTATTTGAGTATAAATAGTTGGAATTAAAAATCGTATTAAAATAATTGCTGCTAATAAAAAGACCGTATAAACAATTATGGCACCTAAAGCTCGAGGAATTTTTTTGTTTTCTAATTTAGTTACAATGGGATTTAAAAGCCAAGCTATGACAAAACCAATAAAGAACGGTGCCAAAACACTAAGCAAACTAAATAAAAACTTCCATACTCCCCATTCCCTAGCAATAATAGTAATAATTAAAACCATTGCTATAATCATGGCAATATAAAATAAATGTAATATTTTTTTAGATAAACTAACTACTTCATTAACTTCTTCCATATTTATCTTATCAGTATTATTTTTAAACAGTTTCAAGATTATCATCTCCTATATTCGTATTATATCATAAACCTTCTTTTTTATGAAAAAAAGAACTAGTACTTTACTAATTCTTTACTTATCTATTTGATATGATTCAGCTTCTATATCATCTAAGAAGGAATGAACTTCTTTTACTTCTTCTTTCTTTTCTTCAGCCTTTTTAGGTAAATCAGCCATTTTTGGTAATTCAAATGGTACTGATGGTTTAGCTGGCTTTACAACTTCTGGCTCTTTCTTTTCTTCTTTAGGATTTACATAAACGGAACTAAAGACATTAGGCATTTTAGGTTTTTCTTCAATAACTGGTTTAATTTCTTCTTTTACTTCTTCTTTCATAACTTGTTCAGGTATTTTATCAGGTTCTACTGTTTCAAAAGTTGGAAAAGCAAAAGGTTTTTCTTCAATAACTGGTTTTTCATTATTTTCTTCTTTTACTGGTTCACTAACATCTGGAACTTCATTTTTACTTTCTTTAATAGATTCTAATTCTTTATTAATTGCATCTGCTAAAGCTTCAAAATCAAATTCTTTGGTTTCATCATCAGCTTCTTCTTCCATAACATTATTTTCATTTAAAACAACATTTTGAGTTTCTTCTACCTTAGGTTCTTCATGAACTTCAACAGGAACTTCTTCAGTTACTTCTTTAAATGCTGGTTGAGGATTTTCTAATTGTTTAACATCTTCAACAGGTTTAAAAGCAACTGGTTCAAGATTGGTACTAACTGGCTCTACTGGAGCAACAGTAGGTTTTACTTCAATATTATTTTCAACAGGCTTAACTTCTTCACCTACTGGTGTAATAGCAATTGGTCCCGTTGCATTATTTTCAACCAACTGTTTTTCTTTTTCTTTCGCAGCTTTTATTTCCTTTGTTTTCTTTTCATCTTTTTTACCTAAAAATAAAACAATGAAAAATAATACGACTAAAACAGCAATAGCTATTACTAAATATAGTCCAAAATTCTCATTGCTATATAACTTTTCTAAAAAATCCATACACTAATCACCTTATTCTTCTTTTTAAGAATATCACAAAAAGAATAACTAAGTCAATAATAATTTTTCCCTCCATGTAAATAAAAGAATCACTACATAAAGCGATTCATTTGATTCATTACTTGTCTTACTTGTTTTTGACTAGGTTTTCTTCCCATACTACTCATCATTGTCTCAATCATCTTTTCATTAATTGGTGGATTTTTCTTTAAATATTTTTTCATAAATGTTCTTGCTCCAAAAAAGCCAATAACTAAACCAACAATTAAACCTATAACTATCATTAATACATCATGTAACATAAATATTACCTCCTTGCAACATTATTTTACTAAAATGTTATGATGCTTGCAAGTAAAAAAGAATGAATAAATTTTATTTGTGAATAAAATTTATTCATCATTCTATACACATTTTTTTAATTAAAGTATTATTTAATTTTAAAAATTTTTTTAGTTTTCTTCATTTTTTAAATTGATAGAACAAGACGAAAACTGATTTTGCTGTCCAAGTAGCCGGACGTGTTACTGAAATTAAAAATCCCTGCACCATTACCATGATAGTAAGTACCACCACGAATGACCCATGGACTGCCTGAATAGACATGCCAAGCCTCATCATCATACCAACTACCAACTTGTCTAAATTGAGTTAGATTTTTTATACTTTGAAATTGTCCTAACTCTTTGGTTGCATCTCCTAAAATACCTCGATTATATGTTTTATTATTTGTGCTATAATCATATTTATCATAATATCTTTCATCACTTGGTAAATTTATATATCCTGTTAAAGATTCATTAGAATCAGTCAGTAAACCATTAAAGCCTGAATTATTTGTATTATTAGGACCTGATGATAACTTGCCTGTATGTCCATCGCCTGTACTGTTATCATCCATTCCACTCATCATATTTTCCCAAGCTCCTCCACTCATATCATAGATTCCACTATAATTGTTTGTTGTACTTGCTACTACACTTGCTTTATTAAAGTAATTAACATCATAATCACTATCATTACCGAGCATAGAGCTTCCACGTTCATTACAAGCATTTGGAGTGTTACTACACAATTCATTCGTTCCTGTATAGCCTATGGTAGGTTCTTGTCTAGCCGCATAACCTGTTAAATAATTAATATTATTATTGATTCTTACACTTGTATGACTTCCATATTTACTATGTTGTAAGTAGGCTACGGCTCCCCATTCTGTGTTCTTCATCATATGACTATTTAAGGTCTCTTCATAATGTAAACTAACAGTATATGCTTTAGCTATTTGTATTCCTCGCCATGAATACACATTTGGTTTAATTATAACTTTATTAGTTGCTTCGATTGAAGCTGCTTCATCAATTGGGTTTACTTCAGCTGCTCCTGTATTTCCTGCTCCGTCATAACCTGTTTCAAATTTGCCAACCCATATGCCATTCGTATTAAATGAAGTGAAGGCTGGATGCGTTAACCACTCTCCTTTTTTACTTCCATTTTGTACTTCGACATCTTTATTTTCAAATTCAACATTTATTATTTGTTCTTTATTTGTTTTGGTTCCCAATGTCATATCTGCTTCTTCAGTAAATATTTCATATCGATATCTTGGGATCCATACAAAATAGCTTTCAATGTCAGCTTCATCTATTGGTTGATTCTCTCCAGGATCAGCTTTTCCATCTCGCAAAATAACTGCATTTGCCCATTGTTGATTTTCGTAGTCATACCATTTTTCTTTTTCATTCGCTCTTGTAACAGATCCATTTTCTTCATTGATAGTTATTGGTATTAGTTTATCACTTAATACTGGATCTGTTCCTCTTAATATTTTTTCAGTATATCTTTCTTCAAAATATAAACTACATTTTGTTTTAACACTTTTTAAATCTTTTACTAATGGGGACCATTCTTCATAATTCCATTCAATACTTGTTCCATTATCACATTCACCATGATCAAATACTAAGTTTTCTTTATTATCTTTCTGGGGCATTTCTTCTGTTAATTCATTATTTTTATAAAACACAAAATAAATATCACTATTACCAAAATAATCTACTTTTCCATTCATCATCGGAAATTCTACTTCTTCACTAAAGTTTGCAAAGGTTTTATATAGCAAAAATGATAAACTTATTAATACTATTACTCCTAAGCTTATTAATATTACTTTTCTTTTTTTCTTACTCTTATCCTCATATTTTTCTAGCTTCATACAATCACCCATTCTAGAGATAATTATAGCAATTAACCCCCCCCCCTATGTCAAGAGGAAAATAAAAAATCTGCAAGATTTTTGCAAATTTTATTTTAAAGCATCAACTAATTCTGCTTTTTTCATAGTAGAATATCCTTTAACGCCTTTTTCTTTAGCAATTGCTTTTAAATCAGCTAAAGTCATACTACTATAATCAGTTTTTTCTACTTTTTTAACAGGTTTTTCTTCTACTGTTTTAGTTTCTTTCTTTTCTTCTTTTGAAACTTTTACTTCTACTTTATTAGTTAATGGTTCTTTCTTTTCAGCTTTTTTACCACTTTTTAAAGCATCTTTACTAATAGCTACTAAATCACTAAATGCTTCTTTATTATCAATAGCAACCTCTGCAAGCATTTTACGATTAATAGTTACACCAGCAATATTTAAACCATTAATAAATTTTGAATAACTAATATCATTTTCACGACAAGCTGCATTAATACGAGTAATCCATAGTTTTCTAAATTCTCTTTTCTTTTGTCTTCTGTCACGATACGCATAAGCTCCACTATGTAAAACTTGTTCTTGAGCAGTCTTATATAAACGATGTTTAGATCCAAAATATCCTTTAGCTTGTTTTAAAACTTTTCTACGACGTGTTTTTGAAACACTTCCACCTTTAACTCTTGCCATAATTCACCACCTATATTAGATAACAGATTTAATTCTGCTAGCTTCTCCTTTACTTAATGTTCCTTTATTTCTTCTTTGACGAACTTGTTTTGCACTATCTTTACTAGTCTTATGGTTTCCACCACTAACTTTATAAACTAAATCGCCATTTTTTTTCTTTTTGAAAACTTTACTACTTGCTTTATGAGTTTTCATTTTTGGGCCTTTAGCCATAATACATCCTTCTTTCTATAAAATTATTTATTAGGTGCAAGAATAATTGTCATGATTCTCCCGTCTTGTTTAACTTGGGTTTCAATACTAGAAATATCACTTAATTTTTCAGCAAAGCGATTTAAAACTTCTTTTCCTCTTTCCGGATGAGACATTTGTCTTCCTTTAAAACGAATAAATCCCTTTACTTTATGTCCTTTAACTAAATATTCACGAGCATTTTTAACTCTTGTTTCAAAGTCATGAATATCAATATCAGGACTTAATCGATATTCCTTTAATTCTTTATTGGTTTCTCTTTGCTTTTTCATTGCTTCTTTTTGTTTCTTTTGCTTTTCATACCGATACTTATTATAATCCATAATTTTAGCAACAGCAGGAGTTTTAGTTCCACTCATTAAAACTAAATCTAATCCGGCAAAAGAAGCAACCGTTAAAGCATCCTCGCGACTTTTGATTCCCATTTGTTCTCCATTCGGGCCAATTACCATTAACTCATCAACATTAATTGCTTCATTAATTAGTAACTCATCTTTCTTACTTGCTATATAAATGCACCTCCATACATGATAAAAGGTAGATACAACAGTATCCACCCAACTTTAATAAAGAACATATAAAATACATATCTTCAAAAAAAGCCTTTAACCTAGTAAGTAATCACTCAGGTGAATGTGGATACATTTCTTTCCTTTTTCATAACAATTAAGATTTTATACTATTATTATATGAATGTCAAGACCAAATTAACCATTCTATTATCGAGATAATCCTAATTTATTTTCCTTTAAACCTTTTTTTTGAACATATTGCATCATATTATTTTTTATATATTTTTCAATTTTTGCACGTTCTTCATTATTATATAATTTGCTTAACCCTGGATTACTTAAAACAGTTATCATATTCATAACCGTAAGTTCATTAGATATTTTTTGTAAAATTTCTTTTCCTTTAGCTATATCATCAAAATTCATAGTTTCCCTCCTTCGAGGATATATCCTAACATAAAGTTTATAATAATGCAAAATAAAACCTTTAAACCTTTAAATTTTATCAAAGAAAAAGAACCTTTTAAAGTTCCTTATTATCTTCTGCATCTTCACTAATTGGTTTAAAACCATAATGTTCTCTAATTTTATTTTCTAATTCTACTTTTAAGGCTTTATTTTCTTTTAGTAGGTTCTTAACATTTTCTTTACCTTGACCAATTTTCTCACCTTTATAAGCATACCAAGCTCCAGATTTATCAATAATATTTAATTCACTCGCTAAATCAACAATTTCTCCTTCTCTACTTACCCCTTCACCATACATAATATCAACACAAGCACTTTTAAATGGTGGAGCAACTTTATTTTTAACAACTTTAATATTTGTTTTATTACCAATAACCGAATCGCTACCTTTAATTTGTTCGCCTCTTCTAACATCTAGACGAATTGTGGAATAAAATTTTAAAGCTCTTCCTCCAGGAGTAGTTTCAGGATTACCAAACATTACTCCAACTTTTTCTCTTAATTGGTTAATAAAGATTGCTGTAGTTTTAGTCTTATTAATTGTTCCTGATAACTTTCTTAGAGCTTGACTCATTAATCTTGCTTGAAGACCAACATGAGCATCACCCATATCCCCATCAATTTCAGCTTGAGGAACCAATGCTGCTACAGAATCGATTACAATAATATTTACAGCCTCACTGCGAACTAGAGCTTCACATATTTCTAAAGCTTGCTCGCCAGTATCAGGTTGACTTAATAATAATTCATTAATATTTACCCCTAAATTTTTAGCATATACTGGGTCTAGGGCATGTTCAGCGTCAATAAAAGCTGCTCTTCCCCCTTCTTTTTGAACTTCCGCAATAGCTTGAAGAGCAAAAGTAGTTTTACCAGAAGACTCTGGTCCATAAATTTCAATAATTCTTCCCTTAGGATAACCACCAACGCCTAAAGCAATATCTAAGGATAATGAACCGGATGATGTAACATCAATTTCCATATGTTCATTGCCTCCTAATTTCATAATAGCACCTTTACCAAATTGTTTTTCAATATCAGCTAAAACTTGTTCTAAAGCTTTATCTTTGTCTTTATTCTCTTTTACTGTTTTCATAACATCCTCATCTTTCTAACAAATTTATTTTATCTTAGTTTTAATTCTTTGTCAACACTTTTTGCGAACAAATGTTTTCTAAACTTTAATTTAAGTAAATTAATCTTTTTTCATTATTAGTAAGATTATTTTTCGTATATAAAAAACTAATCTTTACTTTCTTACTTTTAACCATTTAAAAAACCTCCTTTATAAAAGTGAGGCTTATTATATACATATTTATTTATTAGTAAATAATTTCGACAAAATAATTTATTTTTTTTGCTTTTTAGTTATATCAAAATAATAAATAACTCCTGATACCACAGATAAAACCGTCGCAATATAAACAAAGATATAATCTAATTTAATATTCCATAATTCAAAAGGCATATTATAAAATAAGACTAAGGTTATACCAATCATCATAAAGATTGTTTTAGCCTTACCCCAAACACTAGCTTTAACAACAACCCCTTTACTAGCACTTAAAGTTTTTAAGGCATCTACAATTATATCTCTAGATATTATAATAACTGGTATAACTTCACTAATAAAACCTTGATAAGCTAATATAATTAATAAACCATTTACTAATATTTTATCAGCAATCGCATCTAGACAAGCCCCAAAATCAGTTATCACATTATTACTTCTAGCAATTCGACCATCAAAATAATCAGTAATAGAGGCAATAATAAAGATGACACCAACAATTAAATATCTAATATCAATTAATACTTTACCACCAGCTAGAAACTGCGGAAAATTTATATTAAAATCATTCCAAGGTATTAATAAAAAGACCATAATAAAAATTGCCATAATAATTCGACTAATTGTTAAACGATTTGCTAAATTCATAATACCTCCTTATGCAACCTGACTTGCACTCCAAAAAATAATTAAAATAACGGCGATAATTAAACCTATATATATTAGGATATAACCTTTTTTAGAACTTTTAATTGTTGGATTAGTATAAGGCGAAACAACTTTTTCTTCTTGTTTTTCCTTATTTTGTTCCATCACTTGTTTTTCTATTTCTTTAATTGGAATCTTTGATGTATATTCAAACATATATTCATTAAATTCATCAATCATTTTAGTTTCATCTAAACCTAAATATTTGGCATAAGAACTTATCCAATTTTTAAGTTCAAAAATATCTTTGAAACCACCAATACTTCCCGCTTCAATATTTTCTAAAATAACACTTTTAATATTTAAGTCATGCGAGGCTTCTTCAATAGAGACCCCACTCATTTCTCTTGCTTCTTTAAATGTTTTGCCAATCGAAAACAAATAAATCACTCCTTTAAAATAAAAAAAATAATAACTTATAAGCCTTGTTCTGTACGTTACTTCTAACGCGACAAATATTTATCTACCATTACTGGTCCGTTACTTCGTTTTTATTCCTAGTAACAGCTCCCCTACCATAATTTGGGTTTCTCGCTTGTGGGGTTTACCACGTTCCACTTCCAAGGTTTCCCTTTTCTTCGTCACTTTGGCACTTTTATATTTACTAAAACCATTTAAGGTCCTTTCAAAGCCGTTCGATTTCTCGACCATAGGTTATTTTTTCCCTATGCACAAACACTACAACCATTCCAGGCTGTGCGAGCAAGGACTTTCCTCAGCATGTAGCCATACCGCATTTGTCCAGTTATTATTCTCTATCATATACATATTTTTCTAATTGACTAAGACGTCTTAAAATATCAACATTATTTACTGGCTTATTACCAGCACCTTCTTCATCAATTTGATCTTTTAGTCTTCTTATTTCTGCTTTTAATTCTTTATTTTCTTTGTTTAAATTCTGATACTCTTTTTCATAAGCATGAATAATTTTAATAAATTCACCATAATCTTTAATAACATCATCTAGTAATTTATCAACTTCTTGAGGACGATAACCCCTAGCATCAATTTTAAACTCTTTTTCATAAATATCTTCAGGACTTAATATAATTCTTTCACTAATCACACAAATCACATCCTTGCAATAGAAATATATCAAAAAAGAGCCTATTTTGTCAATTATTTACCATAATGTTTTTTTACCAAATTATTCTTTTCATTAATTATATTATATTCATAAAGTTTTAACTCAGCCATTCTTAAACTATCAATCATATCATCAAAAATTATTTCATAAGACATCATTACACCTTCTATTCTTAAAGCTATCATAATAAATATTTAGCTTTTTGTCTTAACATTCGACAAAATTTCTAATTCTTTTTTAGACTGTCAATTGACATAACTACCAATTTTTTCTTTTACTTATTAATAAGATAAATAGTATAATGTTATTGGAGGGTTACTATGCAATATCCAAATCATATTCAAAAAACAGCACATAAAGTAATTAACTACGCAAATCGTGGAATGGATTTAGAAGATTGTATTAATGATTCAAATGCTTATTATTTAGAAACAAATCGAGCATTGATTTATAAAAAACCGACTCCAATAGGTATTAGTAAAGCAAGCTATACCACTCATGGTAGAAGAATTGATGAAGGTTATTTTCTTAGTCAATCAACTCTTGATTATAACGGCCTTTATAAAGGTTCTTATATCGAATTTGAAGCTAAAGAAACTAAACAAAAAACTTCATTTCCAATTGCTAATATTCATGAACATCAAATAAAACATGTAAGAAGAGTTTTAGAACATGGTGGCATTGTTTTTTTACTAATTAAAATGAATGGTTTTGTTTTCTTACTTAAAGGTAGTGATTTAATTACTTTTATCGATAATGAAACTAGAAAAAGTATTCCATTTGAATATTTAGAAAAACATGGTACGATTATTAAAGAACAAATTAATCCTGCTCTAAATTATTTAGATGCCGTTGATAAAATTTATTTTTAAGGAGAGATGAATGTGGAAAAGAAAAAATTAAAATTAAAAAGTCCGAAAAAAATTAAAGAAACAATTAAAAATGATTTAAAAATGGATAAAAAGAAGAAAGATAATGTTATTGATGAAGTAATGGATGATACTAACAATACTGAAAATCTTAATTTAGATGAAATTAATGAACTAAATAAAGATGGGAAAGAAAAAAAGCCTAAAAGAAAAAAGAAAAGTAAGAAAAAAGGTAAAGCTACACATACTTTCTTAATAATTTTAATGTCTATTGGTATTGCCATTGTTACTACTATTTTAGCATTTGGTCTTTATATTGTTTTTACGGCTCCTGAATTTACAGTTGAAAGATTATATAACAAAGAATCAAGTGTTATTTATGATGTCAATGGCACTTTAATAACGAGACTTGGTACGGAAAACCGCGTATTAAAAAATTATGAAGATTTTCCACAAGTTTTAGTGGATGCCCTAGTTGCTACCGAAGATTCCAGATTTTTTCAACATAATGGTTTTGATGCCGGACGTTTCTTAAAAGCTAGTCTTGGTCAAGCAGCAGGTAACTCTGATGCCGGTGGAGCATCAACTATTACTATGCAGTTAGTAAAACAAAACTTTACTTCTAGTACAGCTACCGGTATTGAAGGTATTATAAGAAAATTCACCGACATTTATATGTCAATCTTTAAAATCGAAAAAACTTATACTAAACAACAAATTATTGAATTTTACTTTAATTCAATGTGGCTTGCTAGTGGTGGTATCAATTATGAAAGTATTAATGGGGTTGAACAAGCTTGTCAATATTATTTTGGTAAAAGTGTTTCTGATATATCTTTAGGAGAAGCTGCAATTATCGTGGGAATGTATAATAACCCAACATTATTTAATCCATATATATATCCAGAAAATGCTACCGAAAGAAGAAGTACCGTTTTAAGTTTAATGGTAAGACACGGTTATATCACTGAACAAGAAAAAGAAGATGCGGAAAGTATTCCAGTTGAATCTTTACTTCGAAGTGATATTGATAAACAAAATGCTAAGAGTCCTTATCAAAACTTAATTGACTTTGTTATCAACGATATTAAAGAAAAATTAAATATTAACATTGATGAAGGTGGTTACTCTGTTAAAACAACCTTTGATTTAAAGAAACAAGACATTGTTAATAACCTACAAAATGGGGCAGCTTGGCAATTTAAAGACGATAAAGTTCAAGTTGGTGTTGCCATTACTTCAACCAAAGATGGTTCGATAACAGCTTTAGGTCCTGGAAGAAATTATGTCGCGAAAGGAACTGACCGTTCAACTACTCCTAGACAACCAGGTTCAACCGCTAAACCAATCTTTGATTATGGACCTTTAATTGAATACAATAATGTCTCTCCTCAACAACTAATGCTCGATTATCCATATACTTATAATAATGGTACGACAATGAATAACTGGGATTTTGGTTATACCGGCGCAACAACGGTTAAACAAGCCTTAGCAGCATCAAGAAATATTCCAGCTCTAGAAGCTTTCCACATGGTTGAACCCGAAAAGATTGCTGAATTTGTTCATAATTTAGGAATAGATTATGGTGATAGCTTAAATGAAGCTTTCTCAGTTGGTGGGCTTCCATATGGTTGGTCTCCTCTTCAAGCTTCCGCAGCCTATGCTTCATTTGGTCGAGGCGGATATTACATTGAACCTTATTCATTTACCGAAGTTAAAAATTTACAAACCGAAGAAGTTATCAATTGGAAATATGAAAAGAAAAGAGTTATGTCTGAAGAGACCGCTTACTTAATCAATGATATCTTAGTTTATGCAACAGCAACTGGTGTTGGCGGAAATATTAATTACAATTTACGAAATAGAATTGGTTCTAAAACCGGTACATCAAATATATCTGAAGAAGACGCGGCTAGAAAAGGTATTCCATCAGATGCCACCCCAGACCAATGGATAAATTCTTATAATCCTGATTATTCGATTTCAACTTGGCTTGGTTATGACCAAGTAGATATGGATAGTAGCCATTACTTTACCATGGGTATGAGTAGTATTCCAAGAAATCAATTAGGAGCTTATCTATCAAATAATATCTTTACTACTGGTGATGGTTTTCCAAAACCAAGTGGTCTTACTACCGTTACAATTGAATCACAAACTCTACCACCTAAACTAGCTAGTAAAAATACCCCAGCAAATATGAAAATATCTGCAACATTTAAATCAGGTACGGAACCTAGTGAAGTATCTACTAGATATAATACTTTACAAGACCCATCAAATGTAAGAACTAGTGTTCATGGCGAAGAAATAACTGTTAGTTGGAATGGTATTACTGCTCCTGCTGATAACAATACCAAAGATTTTAATGATTATTTTAAGAGTTTTGCTAGAAATTATCCTAACAGTTTTAAAAATTTCTATAACCGTTATATGAGTTTATATAATAACTCTAATTTAGGAAGTTTAGGATATGAAGTATTTGTAAAAGAAGATGGTGGTTCTCTAAAAGACTTAGGTTGGACCGATAAAACATCTTATACATATAAACCTACTAAAAGCGGTAATTATGAATTAGTAGTTAGAAGTTCATACAGTAATTATAAAGGAAATCAAAGTAATGGGGTATCTTCTAAAGCAAGTGTTACAGTAGAAGGTAGCCAAGAAGAAACACCAAGCAATTCTGATGGCTTAGTAGCAACAGCTAAAACCATCTGTGTTACTAAAGGTTCAGTTATCAATGCTAAAGAAGCTGTCACAGTTACTTATAATGGTAAAAATGTTACAAGAGATGCCACAATTGTTTATTCAAATGTGGATACCTCAAGAGAACAAAGTGTTGCCGTAACTTATTCAATAACTTATAATGGTGAACAAACCACCGCTAAAGGAACGGTAAATATTCGAACTAGCTGTGGAGATTCAAGTTCTCTAGATTAAAAACGACTAATTAGCCGTTTTTTTATTTCATTAATCTTCGCATATTATTGATAGCTGACTTTTCAATTCTTGATACTTGAGCTTGACTTATATTATACATTTTAGCAAGCTCTACTTGCGTTTTTCCAACAATATAACGCGAGACAAGAATCTCTTGTTCTCTTTTTTTTAATTTAACTAAAGCTTTTTTTAAAGACAAATATAAATCTTTATCATTAGCATTTTCCTTTTTATCCGCAATTTGGTCTAAAACATAAATCGTATCTCCCCCATCATTAAACATCGGTTCAAAAATACTCACAGGATCTTTTAAAGAATCTAAGGCCTGACTAATTTGATATTCACTTAAATTTAAAGCTTCACTTATTTCTTTAGAAGAAGGTTCATGTCCATATTTTTGATGATATTCTTCTTTATATTTTAAAATTAAATATGATAAATCTCTAATTGTTCTACTTATTCTTAATGATGATTGATTATCTCTTAAATAACGTTTTACTTCCCCACTAATTAAAGGAATAGCATAAGTACTTAACTTTAAATTATAAGATAAATCAAAATTTTCAATAGCTTTAATTAAACCAATTACCCCAATTTGAAATAAATCATCTAAGTTAACATTTTGATAATTAAAACGTCTTAAAACACTTAACACTAATTTTAAATTACCTAAAATTAATAATTGTTTGGCATTTTCATCATTAGTACTTTTATATTTTTTAAATAATTCTAATTGTTCACTAGCACTTAAAACTGTTAATTTATTAGTATCTACACCGGTAATCTCTACTTTATATTTTGCCATAATAAAAATCCTTTCACTTTATTGTTGTGAAAAGATTTTAATTTTTATACATTATTTAAAGCATTTATGGCTTCTTCTAGAGTATTTACCCCAATAACTTCGATATCTAAATTATTTTCTTCCTTAACTTTTAAAGCTTCTTCTAAATTGCCTTTAGGAACCAAGAAGATATCACAATTCTTTTTTTCACCACCAAGTAATTTATAAGGAACTCCCCCTATCTCACCAACATTACCTTCATTATCAATAGTGCCGGTTCCAATAATTTTTTTACCATGAGTAATATCTTGTTCTACTAAACTGTTATAGATAGCTAGACTCATCATTAAACCACCTGAAGGTCCTGATTCGTTTTCCTTAGTTTTAATTTCAACCTTAGGTTCTTCATCATATTCATAAGTTGTCGTAATGGCAACCCCTATTTTAGGGCCATCTTCAGTATCATAAACACTTGCTGTTGTATCTAATTCTTTATCATCTCTTAAAACTTTTAAATTAATTTTATCACCTATTTGATGAGCTTGAACAATCTTTCTTAACTCTTCTAATTTAGTTATTTTCTCACCTTCAACACTAATAATAATATCAAATAATTTAATATCAGTATTAGCTTTTTCATCAATATATGTTACATGAGCTTCTTCTTTAGTAATATTTATATTTTTATTAGCTAAATGATAAGCACTTATAATGGCATTATCAACAGATTGTTTCATCGATATCTTATCGCTTTTTAAAGTTTCTTCCCAAGTTTCATTTTCATTTAAAACTTCTTCATTAGGTACGATATCCCAATTAGGAATTAAATAAGACGCTACTAGAAAAGGAAGACTTCCCTTTACTACCGAAACATAAGCCATGCCCAGTTCCCCACTTGTTTCATAGCCATTTTCAACTTCAATTCTTTTATCTAAAACTACCATACCACCTGGCCTATATACTTTATAAGGTAATTCTACATAAAAAAAGGCAATAATAAAAACTAAAAATAATAAAAATTTATAATTTTCTTTGATAAATGCTTTAACTTCTTCATAAAATTTATTAAACATACTTAGCCTCCTACATCATTATATCAAAAAAAGGAAATCACTATGCAAAAAAATAACATTTATTTATTAATTATTTTAATCTTTACAATATCATTATTTACTTTTCATAATGAAATTCAATTAAGTATTTTAAATGCTTGTGAATTATTTATTACAAAAGTATTCCCTTCTCTTTTTCCGATGTTTATTTTAACCGACCTGTTAATTTATCTTGGTCTTCCAGAACTTCTAACTAAACTTTTTGGCAAATTTTTTAAAAAAGTCTTTCATACTAGTCCTTATGGAGCTTTTATGTTTTTTACTTCTCTTTTTTGTGGAACACCCGCTAATGCTTATGTTTTAAAAAATTTAGTTGATGATAAAAAATTAACAGTTGATGAAGCAAACTATGTTTTTAGTTTTTCCTTTTTTACTAATCCTTTATTTTATTTAACAATGCTAAATTTTATATTTAAAGACCAAACCATAATTTTAAAATTATTTTTAATACCCTATCTTGCCAATATTATAACAGGCTTTATTTTAAGGCCAAAAACCATTAATGAAAATCAAATTGTTAATAATAAGCATTCTAAATCTTTACTTGATACTTTATTAGAAAGCATTAAAAAAAGTATGAATACCATGTTAACTATTTTAGGAACTATAACCGTTTTCTTTATTATTAATACCATTATAAATCCATCTAATAATCCCTTTGTAAGTGGTATTTTAGAAGTAAGTCAAGGTCTTTCTCATTTAGGTTTATCAAACTTAAACTTGAATATAAAAGAGTTATATACTTTATTATTTGTTAGTTTTGGTGGTTTATCAATTATCATGCAAATTAAAAGTATTTTAACTGATACAGATATTTCTTTAAAATTATTTTTAAAAGCTCGATTTATACAATGTTTATTAGCTATTATATTATTAATTTTTAGCAAATAATTTTTTTTGGCATATATGCGAATTTTTTTTATTTGTGACAAATATACAATCAACTTTTTTCCTTAAACATAATCTATAAGTATGAAAGGAGATAATTTATGAATTGCAATAATAGTGATTATCAAAAAGCTTACAACTATGTCAAAAATGCTCAAAAAAATTCCTTTATTCAAGGATGTTGTTGTGGAACAAGACAACTATCAGGCCCTACAGGACCAACTGCAAACCAATAAAAGTGGCACTTTATTTCCATAAATTGGGTGTAAAATATTAATGTAAAATTTTACAATTGTTAAAACATATAGTATAATTAAGATGAATTGGAAAGAAGGAATAATTATGAAAAAAATTTCAGTTAAAACTATTGCTGGTTTAATTACCGTTTCAGTTGCTACAACTACTGCAGTTGGAGTTACTTTAGCCATCAATCATAATGCATCTTTAGATCAATCATCTTCTATTAATGATGTTGCTAATTTAAGTAATGCTAATTTATTAGCAGAAGCTGAAAATCAAGTTAAAGAAGCTCAAACTAAAATAGAAGAAGCAGATAAAAAAATAGAGGAAGCAACTAAAGCTAAGGATGAAGCTCAAGCCGAAGTTGATAAGGCAAATGAAACTATTGAAAAAGCTAAAAATGCTCATGAAGAAGCATTAAAAGAAGTTAAAAATGCTAAAACAGAAGAAGAAAGAAAAACTGCCGAAGAAAAAGTTAAAGCTTTAGAAGAAGAAATTAAAACAGCCGAAAGTCTTAAAAAAACTGCTGAAGCTAAAGTTCAAACGGCAATTGAAAATGCTACTGAAGCCCAAAAAGCAAAAGATGAAGCTTTAAATGAATTTAAAATTGCCGAAGATAACAAAAAAAAGATTGAAGAAAAAATAAAAAATGAAACAGAAGAAAAAAAGCCAGAACAAATACAACAAGTTGTAGAAGAAGCAAAGCAAGTGGTAAAAGAAGAAATAAAATCTAATTCAACATCAACACCTGCTACTCAATCTCAAGCTACTAATAAACAACCACCTAAAACAATGACTGAAGCTTCAAGTGGCTCTAGTAGAGAATTAACTGATGAACAATGGGATATGGTTCAAAAAGCTTTAGAAAGAGATGCTAAAACAAGAGCAGAACAAGAAGCTGAAAAAGCCCAAAAAGACGCTCAAGAGAAAGCTGATAGAGAAGCTGAAAAAGCCCAAAAAGCATTAGAAGAAGAACAAAAAAGAAAAGAACGTGAAGCTTGGGAAGAAGATATAAGAAGACAAAGCGAAGAAGTTAATAAACCTTATGATCCTAATGTCAGTTATGATAAAGAATATGACTTTACTGGCAAGCCATCAGTAACTGAAGCTAAACAAGAATTAACTGAATCACAAAGAACAGTTCAAAGTGTTGGCGAAATTGTTTCAAATAATTCAACTATTAATATATATAAACCTGATGGGGTTAGAAATGGTGAAATTTGGTTTATTGAATTTAAAGTTAATTTAAATAATGCTGATGGTTTCTCTGGATATATGAAAGCTGGTAATGATGCCGTTATAATAGAAGGACGCCGTTCTGATTACGAATTACCAATTACTGTAAAGGCTCCAACAGCTAAATCTGGTTATAAATTTGTTGGTTGGAAAAAATATACCGTTACTTATACAAATAGTTTAAATTATAAAACAACATTTGATGGTTATGAAGCAGTTTATGAAAGAGCATAAGCTCTTTTTTTATGCCTAAATTTTGCTTTTTAAGAATAAAATTTACTAAGGAGGATAATAGCATGAAAGTAATTAGTCACTTTAAAGATAATGGCGAAAAATTAACTAAAATAATAGAAGATTTATTAAAAAATAGTATTCAAAAAAGCTAAAATGTATGATAATTTTTTAAGATTTATTAAGGTTATAAATTATATTATTTATGCTCGATTATCTAAAGAAGAACAAGGAAAAAGTCGTGAAGATCAAAGTAGAAGCATTAAAAATCAAATAAAAGTATGTCAAAATTACATTGAAGAAGAAAAAAAAAATTATCCCAACTGTAAATTTAAAGAAGTTGCTATACTAAAGGATGATGGCGTTTCTGGAACAACTTTTAATCGTGAAGATTTTAATAAACTAGTAAAATTAATAGAAGAAAAAGCCGTCAATATGGTTATTACTAAAGATTTATCAAGATTAGGAAGAGATCATATTCAAACAGATGATTATATTGAAAAATGGTTTCCAGAACATAATGTGCGTTATGTTTCCATAATGGAAAATATTGATACTTATGGAGATTTGATAAGTAATGAAATAGCCCCTATTATAAATTGGAGCAATGAAAACTTTGCTAGACAAACATCTAAAAAAATCAAAAAAACTTTTAAAGAATATCGTCAAGAAGGAAAATGGACAGGTGGAGAAATACCTTTAGGTTATAAAAAAGACCCTCAAAATAAATATCATTTTATAGTAGATGAACAAGGCAAAGAAATTGTAAAAAGAATTTTTAATTTAGCTCTAGAAAATAATAGTATCAATAAAATTGTTACCATACTTAGAAAAGAACATATTCCCCTTCCCTCAGTTATCAAAAAAAATCAAAGAAATTTAAATACAAATTTATGGTCAAGTAATACCGTAAAAGCCATTTTACAAAATGAAATGTATTTAGGACATATGGTTCAAGGAAAGACAACCCGTCTAAATCATAAATCTAAAAAAATAATATATTTACCTAAAGAAAATTGGGATATTGTTAAAAACACTCATGAACCTATAATTGATAAAGAAACCTTTAATAATGTTCAATTATTATTTAAAACAAATAAAAATAAAACTTTTAAATCTCATGATTATTTATTAAAAGGTTTAATTAAATGTCAAGAATGTAATCATACCATAAGTATTCAAACCTATCCTAATCGAAAAACATGTTACACAGTTTGTAATTTCTATCGAAAGTATGGTAATCAAAAAAAATTATGTACAGCTCATAGATTCAATTATTATGAATTAGAAAAATTAATTTTAAAAGATATTAAAGAAAACTGTTTAAAATTTCTTGATAAAAATAAATTAATAAAAATAGTTAAAGATTTTGAAAAAAATGATCAAAGAATTAATAATATTAAAAGAAATATCAATAAAAGTAAGCAAGAAATAACTAAATTAAATCATCAAATTGCCGAAATTTACAATGATAAGTTAGAAAAAATTATTAGTAAAGAACAATATCAAAATATAACTAAAAGTAAATATGAAACTTTACATTATGAAAAAAAGAAATTGCTTCGTTATATGGCTAATTTAAAAGAAATAAACAATAATAAAATAAAAACAGATTATAACAAAATAATTGAAGACTTTTTAAACTTAAATAATAAATTAATTATTTTAAATTTAATTGATGTAATCTATTTAAATCAAGATGGAATCATTGATATTTATTATAAGATCCAAAAGCCCAATAACTAGTGCCACTTTTACTGGTTTGCAACTGGACCTATCGGACCTACCGGACCAGCTGGACCAGCAACCATTACAGTTGGTGAAACTACCCAAGGACTACCTGGTACTCCAGCATCAGTTACTAATTCTGGTACAACTACCAATGCTATTTTAGACTTTACTATTCCAGCTGGACCAACCGGACCAATTGGAGCAACTGGTCCAATTGGTGAGACAGGACCAACGGGACCTACTGCTTAGGGTTTAAAGTGACACACCAATTTTTTATTTAAAATCAAGCGTTTTTCGTATATTGAAAATATCATATTTTTAAATTTTTGTAAATAGTTTAGATTAATATAAATATTTATTGATATATTATGATTTAATAACATTTGGAAAAGTACACATTAACAAACACTTAGATTTATGGATAATCTAGGTGTTTTTTGTGTTTGGAAAAGTCTTATTTTGATTTTTTAAATATTTAGAAGCTTTTTATAGTTTTTCAAATACCATAGTGATAAATTTTATAATTAATTATATAATCTACGCGAAAGGAGAAGATATATGAGAGAAAATGAATTAAAAAGAATATTATCAAATGTTTGTGATGGTTATGTAGATAATATTTTGACAGATTTAGAAGAAAATAAAGATACTGAAAAAATGTTTCCATTTACACTTGCTTGTGTAGATTTTATATGTGAATTAAAAAAGAAAAATATTATTGTTGAGTTATGTGGAACATTTGAAGATACTATAATTGATAGAATTTACAGAGAAGTAGGAAATTATATAGGAAAATAATTATGGAAAATAGAGATTATGGTTATGGTCGTGTTTCTGCTACATCACAAAATGAAGCACGACAAATAGAAGCATTTAAAAACTTAGGTATATTAGAAAGAGATATTTATATCGACAAAAAAAGTGGTAAAGATTTTGATAGAGAACAGTATAAATTATTAAAAAATATACTTAGAGAAAATGATACTTTATTTATTAAAAGTATTGATCGTTTAGGAAGAAATTATGAGATGATAGTAAATGAGTGGAAAGATATTACTAAAAATATAAAAGCAGATATTGTAGTAATAGATATGCCTTTATTAGACACTAGAAAAAAGAAAGATTTACTTGGTACTTTCATCAATGATTTAATACTTCAAATATTAAGTTATGTTGCTGAACAAGAAAGAACTTATATTAAAACACGACAACGCGAAGGAATTGATATAGTACTTAAAACAGGTAAAACTAAAACAGGCAGACCTTTTGGAAGACCTAAGATTGATAAACCTGATAATTTTGATGAAGTAATTAATAATTGGAAAAATAAAAAAATCACAGCACGTGAGGCTATGAAAATATTAAATTTAAAACCTAATACTTTTTATAATTTAGTAAAGAAAGGATAATTTATGAATAAAAATGATATTATAAGTTTTTTATATTATATTTTAGATAAGGTAGAAGATTGTTATTATAAAGAAGTAGAAAAAAGTATAAAAAAATTTATAGATAAATTATAAAAAATAATAATATTAATATTTTAAAAAAATTAAGGGATATTAAAAGTGATATATACAAAATAATATCCCTTAAATTTTTCATTATATATCGTTATTTTTACTTTTTTTAGGGATAAAGGGAATTAAGTATATATTTTATATTTAATTAATATTTTTATAACTATTATTATATTTATTTTAGATTTTTTATTTTCATATATTTTAGAAATAAAAATATTATCACTTATTCCCTTTATACATAATAATGTTAATAAAACAAATAAAAAAATTAGGGATAGATAATAAAATTTATTACTCACTAATCCCTCATAAAATTAATTTTACTTAAAAAATATCAATTTATTATAATTAGGTATCTCTAAATTATGATTTACTATTATATTATTATTTTGAGTATTCCAACTAAATAATAATAACTCCCAATTACTTTTAAAATGTTTAGTATTTAATGGTTTAGAATTTAAAAATTTAATTAAATCATCTATTTGGTTTTTATTTAACCTATCTTCATTACCCAGATGATGATAATATCCTACATCGGTTATTTTTATACAAGTATGAAATTCATTAGGTTTACCTTTCTGTTTTTTACGATAATGAAAGTGTGGTACATCACTTAACAAATCATCATCAGTTACTATAAAAACTTCATAACCTTTATCAGTAAAACCAATTCTAGTTATCCCATTAATATTATAATCTTTATTCAATTCATTTAACACTAAATCATAATTAAAATTAGTTGATTTTTTTGAGTGCCCTAAAATAGAAGATATTTTCATTTTATATTACCTACCTTATACATAATCATTTTTTTATAATTTCTTTATCATAATTATCAATTAATATATTAATTTTATCATTTACTTCTTCATGTTTTACAAAATATTTTTTGGCTAAAATAGAAATTAACCATTTATAGTATTCAATTATATAATTAGTTAATAAAGAACTATCATAATTATTTATATTAACATTTTCTTTATAATTTATATTCTCTATATAACCATTTATCCAAGCAGGTAAAACATCACTAAATTGATCTAATGTAATATTATATAAAATTTTTTTAGTAGGAAATTTATTATTACCAATAAGTAGACATGTCTTATTAAAACTTGAATATACTTCATCTTTATAGTGATTTAAATTATTAGTTGAATCTTTAAGTAATAAACACATTAATAGATGTTCAATAAGATTATCTGTAGTAATATCTATCTTTTTTTCTAATTCATTTAATAAAATTTTATTATATCTTTTTTGTTGTATTTTTTTTAAAAACATTTACATCATCTCCACTAATATTTTTAATTATTTAAACTTTCATCAATTAAATCAAATATTTCAGCGTCATATAGTTCATCGTTGTTATAGTCTGTTATTGTTTTATAATGTTTTTTAATAAAATTTTTTAAAAATATCATATCTTCTTCTTTTATATTTATTTTCCTATCTACTAATACTTGTGGATTTTCTTTATCAACACTCATCATAATCATATTATTATAATTAAGTTTTCCATAATCATTTTGAAAAAATAATATATTATCTCTATCAAGTAGATATGAACAATATAAAACTAAATTCATAGGTAAACCCGACTTTTTTTTACTTAAATTAGTACAACCAAAATGATCATTAGTTTCATCAAAAAATATTTGTTTTGCTTCAAACTCTGGTATATCAGCGTTCCAATACTCTAATAATAGTTGTTGATGTGTTTTTACATATTCTAAAACATCATTTATATATAATTTATCATAGCTATCTAATTTTTTTAATTTTTCTAAAATTTTAATTTTTTTTATATCAACAGTTAAGAGATATTTATTACCCCAAGTTGTAAACTTTATTTGAGGAACTACATTTTTTAATTTTTCTTTACCATTATAAACTAAATATAAAACTATACTCATATAATTATCATTTTCAAATGTTATAGTCGCTTTAAATAAATTATCAATTTTTTTCATTTTTTAAATCTTTATTTTTAACCTTTCTAATGTTTTATATATAATAATTATCCTTATCTAAAACATATAAACACTCACTTACTGCTTGACCTTTACCGAAAATAAATAATATTTTTGAAAATATTTCTATAAACAAATCTTCACAATTATATTTTTTCATCACTTTAACATACTTATTCCATTTATTAGGTTCTTTTTTCATTTTTCCTAAACTAATAAACATTGTCATTTCTAATGCTATATTTTTTTCGATTTTATGATTTAATAGGTATTCTAATATATCTTCACGTGTTGTAATTAGGTTATCTAAATTTATCTTTTTTTCTTTAAACAACTTATCTTGGTTATTCTTCCATACATCAGTACCATGAGCCATACT
>CANQSC010000006.1 GCA_947626445.1 uncultured Bacilli bacterium | reverse complement strand
AGCTACCTACAATAAGCAACATAACAAGTAATAAAATCAAAATGATTTTATCTTTCTTCACTTCTACCACTTCCTAAGTATTATTTTACAGAAAATAATAGAAGTTTTCAATCAATTTTAATTAGTTCTTTAATATTTCTAATAACTTTCTTTTCAATTCTAGATATATATGATTGGCTAATTCCTAACATATCAGCAACTTCTTTTTGAGTATAACTTTCGGTATTATTTAGACCATATCTTAAAACCATAATTTGTTTTTCTCTAGGATTTAATTTATTTATTTCACTGGCCACTAAGTTTTTTTCAACACCTCTTTCATATTCATCACTTACTAAATCAGTATCAGTTCCTAAAATATCTTCTAAATGTAATTCATTTCCTTCAGCATCATAATTTAAACTATCTTCTAAAGATATCTCTTTCTTTCTTTTTTTATTTTTTCTTAAAAACATTAATATTTCATTAGCAATACATCTTGAAGCATAAGTTGCTAATTTAATATTTTTATCTATTTTATAAGTTTCAATTCCTTTAATTAAACCAATTGACCCAATACTAACTAAATCTTCTAATTCATATCCCGTATTTTCATATTTTTTAGCTAAAAAAACAACTAATCTTAAATTATGTTCTATTAATTTATTTTTAGCATCAACATCACCATTCTTAGCTTTAATTAAATAAGCTAGTTCTTCTTCTTTATCTAGTGGTGGTGGTAGTTTATCAGTACTTCCTACAAAAAAACATTCATTATATTTTTTCTTTAACCAATTAATAATTTTATTTAACATAAAAATCCTCCAAACATTTAAAATTTAACAAACAATCTACTCCATCATTTAATAAATCATCTTCACTTATCCCTAATAAATAATCAGACTTTTTAATACCAAAAATTTCAATTGAAGATAATTTAATACATTTAATTAAACCATGATGATTTAAAGTATTATAAGGAACATACATTGGACTTCTAATCGATACTACTCCTTTAAGTTTTTTCTTATTAATTAAAACAATTTTTTTCTTAGTTATGGGGTCTATTAATTTATTACCTGTATCGATAAAACCATTAATTTTTAAAGTTTTACCATTATAAAAAGAAAAAGTTACAGGTACTATTTTATTATAGAAAGATACTTCTCTTCGTTGTTTATAATAAATATATAAAATTATTGGCGAGATTATTACTAAAAAAAGATAATTAATAGATACATCATCATAAACAAACATTAACCCACTAACATTTTCTCTAAAACTTAAATTTAAAAAATATAAAAAGCCACCTAAAACAACACTAGTCATATAAAAGTATGCCATATTATTTATTAAATACTTTTTATCTTTAATGCCAAAAGTTATACTAATCATTATTAAACTCAATATAATTTTAAATAAAAATAAAGTTATATTATTAAAATTTAAGAAAAGACTAAAAATACTAATTGAGCCTATTAAAGCTCCAAAAAAGACTTTTCTTAATTTAACATTTCTTTTTAAGGTGATACTAACAGTTAAAAGTAGTAGAAAGTCAAAGAAAAAGTTTAAAAAGAATAAAGCATCTAAATATATAGTCATAGTATCACCATAGATATATTAACACACCAAGAAAAAAGATTTTGTCGAAACAAAACCTTAAAATTAAATTTTAATCAAAACTTACATCTTGCCATGTATCACCAGTTGGACGTTCTGGTGCTGGACAGCCACTAAACATACCCGTTGTTGTTGCTTCTGGTTTATGAACAAATTTAGGACCAAAAGTTATATGTTGTAAACTAGTTGTACTGCCAAACATACTAAGCATATTTTCAACGCTGTTTGTATCCCAATTACTTAAATCCAATTCTTGTAAATTACTGCATCCATAAAACATATATGACATTGTTGTTACATTATTGGTTTTAAAATTTGGACCAAAAGTAACACTTGTTAAAGAACTTGAATTAAACATTCTTGCCATATTTTTAACATTTGAAGTATCAAAATAACTTAAATCCAATGTTGTTAAGGCATTTAGTTTAGAAAAGAAATAGGTCATATTTGTTACTTCACTGGTATCAACATTTTCTAAAATAATATTTTTCAGTGTATTATTATAAGATAAACCTGTGTCTAATGTAAAATTATTTGTCATATTATCATTAAATTTCCAATTACTTAAATTAAGAGTTTCTAAATTTGAACTTGCAAACATACCTCCAATTTCTGTTACATTAGTTGTATCAAAACTACTTAAATCGAGTTGTGTTAAGCCTGAACAACCACTAAACATTCCTCTCATACTAGTTACTTGACTGGTGTCAACATTAGTAAGATTTAGTGTTAATAGATTGCTATCACCTTGAAATAAATCACTACTATCTGCTGGAAGTATACAATTTGCTATACTAATATCTTCAGTATAATAACTAAAAACCGCATAATGACCAACAACATTAGATAAATCATTACCTTCAAATTTTAATTTTTTTAAATTTGTCATTCCACTAAACATATATGAAATGTTTAACACATGACTAGTATCTAAATTACTTAAATCTAATTCTTTAACATATACTAAGTCTTTAAACATATAACCCATATTAGTCATATTTGAAACATTAATGTTATCTAAAGTCAAAGTATCAACTATAGTAGAAATCAGCCCACTACTACTAGCAAAAGAAGACATACTATTTTTAAATATCCAATTACTTATATTCAATGTTTGTAGATTTGACATACCTGAAAACATATATGCAATATTTTGAAGTTTTTCTGTATCCCACATACTTAAATCTAATTGTTCTATAATAGCATTGTTGTAAAACATATAGCCCATATTTATTACATTTGATGTATTTAATTTTTCTAATCCATCTATTTTATTTATTTTAGAAAAATTTGCAAATACATAACTACTATCTGGATTTAAAACTACTTTGCCATCACCTTGCAGATATCCAACACAATTATTATCATCTGCCTCACACACAACATAACTTTCTACTGCTTTTGTTCCATATTCACTTTCATCAAATGGGCCATAAACTTTTCCACCATCTGGAGCTTCTTTTTCACTTTTAGTATCTTCTATTACTATTTTAGTTAATTTATCTTTATAGCCCCACATTCCATTAGTGTCACTAGATGATATTTTCCTCAATGATTTAGAATCTTCTTTATATCCCGTACTTAATGTTATTTTTCCTTTCCAACTTGCATTCATATTTGCATCAACCATTGGTGTATCTGGATCCATATATAATAATAAATTAAAATCTCTTGTTTCATCAGGTTTTAAATTAAAATTATATAAACTATAAGCATGTAAAGAATTTGCTATTACTTTATTTTCATCATTATATATGCTTGCATTTAATTTCTTTACACTATTTAAATTATTATGATAATCATCTTCATATAGTATTGCATTTATATATTGATCTTCTAATTGTTTTTCTGCTTCGGTATTTAAACTTTCTAAATTAATTGTGGCACTTGCTAAATCATCACATTCATTATGAATGGTAAAATGATATGGTGTTTCTGTGCTTAAAAATTTATCTAGTTGTTCATCATTCATTGGATAGGCTTTATCTAACGTTATATCATTTTCTCCTGTGAATGATATATTTAAACAAGCCGTGTTTACAATATTTTCGCCAGTTTGTTGTCTAGTTAGTATCCAATAAGCATATGTAATTGTTAAGGTTACTATTAAAACTGTTATTATTCCTAATATTGAATAAATTAATATCTTCTTTTTATTATTTTTCTTTTCTTCCATGGTATTCCTACTTTCTATTAATATCTTATCATGTTTTATTAAATATTAATGTACATAAAAAAAGAATTTACATGTTTATATGTAAACTCTTAATAATCTTGATTTCTTAAGAATGATGGAATGTCATAGTCTGAGTCATCATCAGGTACTCTTCTTTTTGGTAATGGCTCTTCTTCTACTTCTTCTTCATTATTTTCATTTTTACTATCAAAACCAGTAGCAATAACAGTTACTATTACTTCATCTGTTAAATTACTATTTGGAATAGCTCCAAAAATAATATTAATATCAGAATTTGCTGCTTCTCTAACTGTTTCAACGGCATCTTCAATTTCAAATAAAGTTAAGGAATCTCCACCAGTAATATTTATAATAGCATCGGTAGCTCCATCAATTGTCGTTTCTAGTAAAGCACTTGATACAGCTTGTTTAGCAGCTTCTACTGCTCTATTTTCACCAATTCCCATACCAATACCAATCAATGCTGTTCCTGATTTTTCCATAACGGTTTTAATATCAGCAAAGTCTAAGTTAACAATTCCGGTAACAGCAATTAAATCAGATATAGATTGAACACCACGGTGTAAGACATTATCTACTTCTTCAAATGCTTGTTGGAAAGTAGTTGTTTTATCAATTATATCTCTTAATCGATCATTTGGAATAATTATTAAAGTGTCAACATGTTTTCTTAATTCTTCTAAACCAACTAAAGCATGTTCCATTCTTCTTTTACCTTCAAAACGAAATGGTTTAGTAACAATACCAACTGTTAAGGCCCCAGATTCTTGAGCAATTTCGGCAATGATAGGCGCTGCACCTGTTCCTGTTCCACCACCAAGTCCACAAGCTACAAATACCATATCAGCTCCTTTAACAGCTTCTTCAATTTCTTTTTTACTTTCTAATGCTGCTTCTCTTCCTATTTCCGGATTAGAACCAGCACCTCTTCCGCCCGTAATATTTTTACCTATTTGAATTTTATTTTGAGCTTTAGAAGCATTAAGAACTTGTAAATCAGTATTTACAACATAAAATTCAACACCTTGTACTCCTTCTTTAATCATTCTGTTAACGGCATTATTACCACCGCCACCTACACCAAATACTTTAATTTTAGCAATTGGGTCAATTTTCAAATTATTATCCATAGTTATCCTCCCTTAATTATCAAAGAAATATCCAAATATTTTTCCTAATATTGAATTTTCATTAATATTTATTTTTTTACTTCTACCACTTAATTCATCTAATTGCTGATAATTAAATATTGTAAATTCCTGATCTCTTAATTTCATTTTATCTAAATAATACTTAATTAAACCAACACATGTAGAATAAATATTAGACCGTAATCCCATTTCTTTGGTTACACCTAATTTAGCATAATGACCAAAAACTTCTTCCATAAGATATGAGAAGTTAGCCATCTCGCTTATTCCACCTGTGATTATTATATAATGAATTTCTTTTTTTGTTAAGTGATTTATTTCTTTTTTTGCTAATTTTAATATTTCTTCAATTCTTGAAGAGGCTATTTCTGTAGCTTCATACTCATTAACTATTATTTTTTCACCATCTTTATTGGTATATTCTTTTTTATTTAAATCACTAACATTTCTTTTATGGGCTAAACAGAGATTAAGTCTAATGTCTTTAGCTTCTTTTTTAGGGACTTTAAACATATAAGCAATATCTTTTTCAATATCAATTGCTCCCATTTGAATAGTCGTTGTATTAGTAAGAATTCCTTTATTAAAGATTGAAACAGTAGTTGTCATATGGCCTAAATTAATAATTGCCCCTACCTCTGTTTTCATTTCATTATTTTCAAATTCAAAGTAATCACCAATAGCATTAAAAGTTGTATCTATTACTTCGATGCCAATTTTATTTAAACATTTAACAATTGGAATAATATTTTTTTTCGGAACTGTTGTAAAAATAGTTTTAACACTACACTTTTTACCTTGTTTACCAATAGGATTTAAAACATTTTCCCCATCCACTTTAAAATGAATAGGCATAATAGTGGCAATTTCTTCATCATCTTCAACTTGATTATAAGCTGATGCTTGCATGGACCTGATGATATCAACAGACCTTACCATACCAATTTCTTCTTCAATTGTGGTATATCCTTCATTCATATGAAATTTAACATCATTAGAAGGAATTGTTACTATTACTTTAGTTATTGGTAAACCGATTAATTCTTCCCCTTTTTTTAATAATTCTCTTAATCTTCCACTTAATTCATTAGGATTAGTTACAAAACCAGAATTAATTCCTTTTGATGGCACAGTGGCAACAGCCAAAATATTTATTTTGCCTTTAAAATATTCACCAACAATTAATTTTAAAGTATCACTACCTAAATCAATACTTGCCAAAATTTTCCTCATTCGTGCCACCTATTTTCTAATAGACATTATACCTAAAAACCATTAAAAATACAATATCATTTTATTGGCTCCATTAAAAAACTCCAGATATTTCTGGAGAATTCTTATTTGCATCCACAACGATTATAAATATTTTCAACTTCATCTACTTCATTATAAGAATAAATTGGTGTATAAGTATGGTTATAAATGTGATGATTTACAACTGTAGTATTCATTGGCATTAAATGTCTTTGCCCTTTTTTGCTAGACTAATTACTTGCTAAAGCAAACATGTATATTTATCGTTTTATCTTCAAATATTTCAATTCTATCAATTAAATTGATTATTAACTCTCTACTAGGTTCTTTCATGGATAAAAATTTATTAATATACTCGTTAATCATTTTATTTTTAGATTCTTCATTTACATATTCATTAACATTATGATTTAATTCATTATATCTATTTTGCTTGTTATTTAATTCTTGTTCTAATTTCATTTTAACTCTTTCAAATTGTTCTTCAGTAATTGCCTTATTCAACTTATCAATATAAATAATATCTAAATTATCATTAATTTGTTTTATATCATTCATTAATAAATCTATTTCTTTTTTTTCATTAGTTTTATTATCTTCTTTTAAATTATTTAAAACATTATTTTTAATTCTATCCTTATTAATATAGTTTAAACACATTTCAGTTAACGATTTTATAATTGCTTTTTCTAACTCATCATAATTATTAGAATGAGTAGTACATGGTTTTTGTTTTATGTAAGTTCTATAATAATTGCAAATCGTATAACATCTACTATCTTTTTTTCTTCTAGAAGTAATTGATATTCGGTGGCCACAATCTCCACAGTATAATAATCCATCTAGTAAATAAATTTCTTTTTTTTCATTTCTTCCTTTATTTTTAGGTATTCTTTTTTGTGCCTCATAAAAAGTATTTTTGTCAATAATTGCTTCATGTGTACCCTCCACAACTATATAATCTTTAGGATTATTCTTAACAACCTTTTTTACCTTATAATTTACTTTACTTCTTCTATTTTGAACTAAGTCACCTATATACATTCTATTTGTCAAAATATCTCTTATAGTTTTTGCATGCCACTCTCCATACTTTAAATTATAATGACTTTTCCATTCAAAATTATAGTATTGAGCTGGAGTTTTAACTCCTTCATTAGTTAATTGTTTTGCTATTTTAAAAAATGATAAACCTTCTAAACACATATTAAATATTCTTTTAACAATATCAGCTTGTTCTTTATTTATTACTAAGTGATTTTTGTCATTTTTATCTTGATTATACCCAAACGGAGTTCTACCTCCTACCCATTTACCTTCTTTCATTTTAGCTTTTAAACTAGATTTTATCTTTTTTGAAATATCTTTAGCATACATATCATTCATTATAGCTTTAAATGGTGCAATATCATTATTAGAACTATCTAAAAAGGTATCTACGTTATCAGTGACTGCAATATATCTAACATTATGCTCCGGAAAATACTTTTCAATTAAATTACCCGTGCCAATATAATCTCTCCCTAATCTTGACATATCTTTCGTAATAACCATATTTATTTTACCTAATTCTATATCGTTTAATAATCTATTAAAATCTGGTCTATCAAAATTAGTTCCTGAATATCCGTCATCAATATAAATATCATACACTCTTAAATTATTCTCTTTAACATATTGAAGTAATAAACTTTTTTGATTTGTAATACTCTCACTCATCTCAGTCTTATCATCATCTTCCCTAGATAATCTTATATAAAGTCCAACACTATATATCTTATTTAAACTCTCTAACAATTTTTTCTCCTTCCTTGAGATAAATAAGTACATGATGATAGTACCTCACTTTTTTTATTTTTACAAATCATTAGAATATGTTTTTTTAGTTCTTTATCTAAAACTTTTATAAAAATATCATTAATGTCTTTTTCTTCACTGAATATATAATTAATATTGTACTTATCCATAATTAAGCACCTCACTTAAACTTATGGATAAAATGTTAATTTTAGTAATACTAAATCGTGTAAAGATTACATTACACATTAATTTAGTATTACTTATAGGCACTCACTTCTTTCAAATATTATAAATATCATCTCCCTTTTGCATGATGCATGTTACCTCTATTAAAAAGAAGAGTCAAGTCTTAAACTATAGAAATTTTTGTCTATCATCCTAAAATATAGTAAATTTTATTTAAATATGAAACAGCAGGATAAGAAAGTTGTGTATCAACACATATTTTTCGTTTTAAAATAATCAAAACTATATACACAATTCTTATTTCGTACTTACGAAATTCATCCTAATTTATAGTTTGATATAAAGAATAAATAATTATTTTATAATATTTTAGAGCATATAAAAATCATCCTAAAATTTTCAAATTAATAAAAATTATAGGATGATTAATTTTTTTAGTTATTTTTCTTCGATTTCAAAATTTAATAGTTCTTCACAAGTCTTTTCAAATAAATCTTGTTCATGTTTTATGGTATCAATCAAAAACATTTTATCATTTTCATATTCTTTTAAACCTCTCATATAATAAGATTTATCATCATCTAATATAATAAATGGCATAATATTATTTTTTAAACATTCTTTAAACATAATAATTCTTCCAATTCTACCATTTCCATCTCCAAAAGGATGAATTTTCTCAAATTTATAATGAAAATCAATAATATCTTCTAAAGTGATTTTTGTTTTAGAATTATAATCATTAAGCAGTTCTTCTATTTCTTTTTCTACATTTTCTGGTGTAGTTGTATTAATAACATTAACGAGCCCAATCATATTAGGAACTATTTTAAATCCACCAACATTATATCTAGGATTTTCTTCATCACTGGTATTTCTTTTTAATATCTTATTCATTTCAATTATCATATCTTTAGTTAAGAGTTCATCTACATTATCTAACATATAATCAAATAATTTAAAATGATTTTTAGATTCAGTTAAATCATCTAATTTAATTAATTCATCACTTTTAGGAATAAAAGAAGATGTGTCAAATATTGCCTCAGTCTGTTCACTAGTTAATCTACTACCTTCTATTTTATTTGAATTATAAGCAAAATTAACTTGTGAATAATGGTATATATTACCCTTGAATTTAGATTGTTTTTGTTTAATTAATTCATTTTTTATTTTATTTATATTCATATATATATCAATTCCTATTAATTAGCAATTTTGCTAGTTTTTTTCTACTTTCTTCTGTTATTTTAGGATGCTTACCATTACCAGATTCATTTACATGCATACCATATGGAGTTGGCATTTCACCATCAATCATTTTTCCAACATTCTCAATATTAGACTTATTAAAATTATCTTTACACTTTTCTTGTTTTATAAATTCAATTAATTGTTCTACGTCCCTCAAGTCTCTTTCAGAACATTTCGTTGTTTCCATAATTTCATCATCACTAGCCATTGGACGAACATGTTTCTTAACATATAAAATATTACTTATTTCTCTTAATGATTCTATTGGATTTTGGCTATTATTTATTACATACTTTATTGACTTTCCAACTATATTAATAGTTTTCTCTGCGCTTTCAGTAAATTGTAATAAAGCATCATTTAAATTGTCACTATTCCCAATTAGTTTCCCAACTATAATATCTTGAATATCCATAGACATTGGCATACTTAAATCTGTATATTCGTAGCAAAATCCATCTTTTCCTATTATTACTCCATATTCAGATAATATATAAGCCATAGACTGTATTTCAATCGTTAAATTCATAAAATTTTCTCTATTAAAATTTGGCTCTTTACCATAAAATTTTTTATAAGTTTGATAAATGATTTTTTCCTCTTTTTTATACATACTAAATACCTCCTATAAATATTATAACACACAAAAAGACATTCCTTAATAAAATGCCTTATATTTGTACTTATTTATCTCTATTTATTTTGATCTATCATAAATTATCACACATGTGGTACTTCATAGTTAATAACTCGATGGCATACTTGATTTTGTGGGCATTCAGTTATAGGTGGACAGCAACAAGTTTGTGATGGTGGACAAGATGGCATTGGACATGGATTCATATTCATTCCCATACCTTTATTACATCCACAACCACATCCATCACCATAACTTACTTGACTAGTTTGACTATAATCAATTTGCATTGTATCTCTTTCACTAGCATTATTTTTTAACATACTCGTCATTCCTTTCTAACTTAGTGTATGTTAAATAATTATTTTGGTTTAGGCAAAAACATAAAAAAGAGAGTTAGCATAAAATATTAATCTTTTAATGTCCCAATAGATACTACATATACATTATCTTCTCGTTTATAAGAATATTTAGTGCCAGTTAATACCATTAAAAATGCTGGTTCTCCACATTTTTTAATATCAACACGTTCTTTAAATTTTAAAAGATTATTAGCAGCTTCATCAATATATCCAGCACCAAGTTTCATTTCAATAGCACCCCATTTTCCACTGCTAGTTCTAAGAATGGCATCCACTTCAAAATCTTTTTCATCACGATAAAAAGTAATATCACCACCATAGCTTTGTGTATATATTTTTAAATCTCTTATGCAAAGGGATTCAAATAAAAATCCAAATGTATTTAAGTCTTGAATCAAATTTTTGGGATTCATTTCAAGTATTGCTGTTGCAATAGACGGATCAACAAAATATTTTTTTGGTTTTGTACGTAAAGCATATTTACTTCTAAAATTCAAATTTGTAGCATTTACATTTTCTATAACAAATAATTTTTCTAATGTATTCAAATAATCAGTTAAGGTTGGTCTAGAAATATCATTATCAAAATTATTTTTTACATCACTTTCAATAGTTGAATTGGCAACAGGAGCGGAAATATTTCTGGCAAGGCTTCTTAAAACATTCAACATTTTTTCAGGATTTCTTTCTACTCCATCTACTTTTTTAACTTCTTCATGAACAATAGCTTTAACATATTCTTTAGCAAATCTATACTTTGCATCACTTTTAACTAGAATTGATGCAGGCCATCCTCCTCTAACAGTGATACTTGCTAAATCTTCTAATGATAATTTAGAAACTCCAGAAATTTCTTTACCATCTAAGATATCACTAAATGTCACTTCACCAGTAGATTCACCTGATTCATATAAACTCATTGGTCTCATTAATACTCTTGATATTCTACCAGTTCCAGTGTGCATTATCTCACCCTCACTTGGCTTAGCAGAACCTGTAAGAATATACTCCCCTTTTTTACCTGAATGATCAACATCTGTTCTAATTGAATCCCATACAACAGGATACATTTGCCATTCATCAAACATTCTTGGCTTTTCACCATTCAAAAACAAAGATGGTTTTGTATTTTTAATTTCATCATATTCTTGTTTTGAATCCGGATTTTGAAATTCAATTATACTTTTTGCATGATGAAAACCAGTAGTAGATTTACCACACCATTTACATCCTTCAATAAGAATAGCCCCCATAATTTCCATAAGTTCATCTATTTCTTTATCTACAATTCTTGGTAAATAGCTCATTTTATCCCTCCTCGTATAAATTCATTATATTACAATTTTACAAAAAAAGCAACTTTTATTTTACAAAAAAAGCAACTTTTATTTTACATTTTAGGAAAAAATAATTGCTTATTTTTTATACATTTTCGGAATTGAATTCCGAAAATGTTTGACTTTTTGCTATAATTTTGATACTATTATATTGGGTGATAACATGAAATATATTTCAAGAACTATGGAAGAAAAATTAATTTCTATGATTGATAACTATCAAGTTATTATGATAACAGGTCCTAGACAAGTTGGCAAAAGTACCTTATTAAATTTCATTTCAAGAAAAATAGGCAAAAAAATCAATAAAGTGACGTTAGACAATTTAATTCTTAGAAATCAAGCTCAAGAAGATCCTGAATTGTTTTTAAGAACCTATGAAACACCACTTATAATTGATGAATTTCAACGTGCTCCAGAATTATTATCATATATTAAAATGATAGTAGATAATGACAATGAAAAAATAACTTT
This sequence comes from uncultured Bacilli bacterium, assembly GCA_947626445.1. Lineage (GTDB taxonomy): Bacteria > Bacillota_I > Bacilli_A > RF39 > UBA660 > Ventrenecus. The sequence goes on along the minus strand of CANQSC010000006.1, from coordinate 17,525 downwards.
TGGTGAAAAAGAACACACCGAAACTTTATATTTTTTAACAGAAAGTCAAATATTTGAAACAATGGAAGAAATATCTGAATCTCTTGCTGGTAGAGTTGGGATATTAGATTTATATGGATTGTCAGAAAGAGAAATAGAAAAAAAAGAAAGTAATTTATTTATACCAAATATTGATAATATAAGAAAAAGAGAAAAAACTGAATACAAATCTACTATTGAACTTTATAAAAAAATATATATGGGATCTTATCCAGAATTATATACAACAAATAAAGATATAGAACAATATTATAGTGATTATTTTAGAACTTTTATTGAAAAAGATATAAGAAAATCAATAAACATTAAAGATGAAAACAAATTTATTAAATTTGTATCTTCATTAGCTGCAAGAACTGGTCAAGAATTCATTGCTTCATCAATTGCTAGAGAAATTGGAGTTGACGATAAGACGGCAAATTCATGGTTATCAACATTAAAAAATACAGGTATAATTTTTTTATTACAACCATATATGAATAATAGTGTGGGTAGAGCTATAAAAAGAGAAAAAATATATTTTACTGATACAGGACTTGCTTGTTATTTAGCTGGTTATGTTGACCATGTAACATTAGAAAAAAGTGCATATAGTGGAGCAATATTTGAAACATATGTGGTAAATGAAATAATCAAATCTTTTACAAATCAGGGAAAAGATGCTAGAAAACATTTATATTATTATAGAGACAATAATCAAAAAGAAATAGATTTACTTATTAACTATAACAATGTTATTTATCCTATAGAAATCAAAAAAAGCGCCAATCCAGGAAAAGATGCAATTAAAAACTTTGATGTAGCAAATAATTTTGAACCAGAAAAGGGAAACGGTATAGTCCTATGTATGGCAAAAGATATTATTGCCTATGACGACGACAATTATATGGTTCCTATAGAATATATTTAATCTAACTTTTGATATACGCGTGTAATCTGCTTAAAGAAATTTATTTCACTTCGCTTGGAACTATAATGAATTTTTTTCATGAATGCTGTTTAATTATCATTCTACATTTTATCAAAAATAATTTGCCAATTTATTAAAAAATTGTATTATTTAGTTATAGAAATTGCCTTAGCTTCGTTGGAGCCGTAGTCAATTTTTTTTATGAAAACTTTTAATATATTTTCTATTTTATCTGAAATAAAATTTTAAAAAACTTTCCATTAAAAAACTATGTTCTTATAAAGTCAATATAAGAAACATAGTGATTTTTGTCAATATTTTAAAATGGCATTTTCATGTTACCATTTTGCATCATTTTCATCATTTTTTTCATTTCTTCAAATTGTTTTAATAAACGATTTACTTCTTCTACACTTCTACCTGAACCTTTAGCAATTCGCTGTTTTCTGCTTGCTTTTAAAACATCAGGATGACGTCTTTCATAAGGTGTCATTGATAAAATTATTGCTTCAACATGAGCCATTTGTTTAGGGTCTATTTGAATATTGTTTAACCCCATTTTTCTAGCTTGAGGAAGTAATTTTATAATATTTTCTAATGGTCCTAGTTTTTTTATTTGTTTAAAAGTTTGTAAAAAATCTTCTAAATCAAATTTACCGTTTTGCATTCTTTTAGCTTGTTTTATTGCTTCATCTTCACTAATGATGCCTTCAACTTTTTCAGCAATACTCATGATGTCGCCCATATCTAAAATACGCTCAGCCATGCGTTCTGGATAAAACGCTTTTAAGCCATCTAATTTTTCACTGTCACCAACAAATTTAATAGGAATATTGGTTAAATGTCTAACTGATAAGGCTACACCACCTTTGGTATTACCATCTAATTTGGTTAAGATACAACCTGTTAAAGATAACTCATCATTAAAACCATTGATAACATTAATAGCGTCTTGTCCCATCATAGCGTCAATTACTAAAATAACTTCATCAGGATGACTTACTTCTATAATGTCTTTTAATTCTTTCATTAAAACTTCATCAATATGCAAACGTCCTGCTGTATCAATTAATATCGTATCATAATTATTTTCTTTAGCATATTCTATAGCTTCATTTACAATCTTAACGGGATTTTCTTTGCCTTTAGTAAATACTTCCATGTTTAAGGATTTTCCTAATTCTTGTAATTGTTCAATTGCGGCGGGACGATAGATATCACAAGCAACCATTAAAGGTTTTTTATTTTCTTTTTTTCTTAAATGATTAGCTAATTTAGCAATTGTTGTTGTTTTACCACTACCTTGAAGTCCCACTAGCATAATGATTGCTGGTTTGCTTTTTAACTCTAAAGGAACATATTCTTTACCTAATAAATCTACTAATTCATCTTTAACTAATTTAATAAATAATTCATCAGGTTTTAGACTCTTTCCTACATCCATACCTAAAGCTTTTTCTTTAACATTACTAATAAATTCTTTAACAACTTGATAATTAACATCAGCTTCTAATAAAGCCATTCTAATTTCGCGCATGGCTTCAGAAATATTTTCTTCAGTAATTCTACCCATTCCTCTAATATTTTTAATAGCTTTTTCTAAACGGTCTCCCATATATTCAAACATATAATCAGCTCCTTAATATCTTATATTATACACTAAAAAAAGAGTTTTAAAAACTCTCTATTTTAATTTTGGGAAAATCTTAATCTTCTTAATATAGAAGAATATTCCAAAACCACCAATTAAACTTATACTAATTAATAAAATTGGCATTTTAAATCCTGTTTGAGGATTTTCTATCGCATGAGGATCACAACTATCATAGTAAGCATATTGGTCAACAATATTTCCACTTTTATCAAAATAAACATCATCAAATTGTTCACAAAAATGTTTAACACAATAAATATTATAACTATTTTTATCAGTAATTAAACCATCTACACCATAAATTGTATTATCTTTTAAAACTTCACAAAAATGTTTTTCACATGATTTTGTGTATCCTAATTCATCAACAATATGGCCTTCACTATCATACATTGTTCCATCACTTAAACTAATACATTTATTTTCTTGACATTTTTTTTGATAGTCAATTTCTTTTACCTCTTTACCTTCATCATCATAATAAATATCATTAATAATCTTACATTTCGGTTCACATATACTTTCAAAGTCTTCTTTTTCAACTACATGACCATGGTCATCAAAGTATTTGTCATCTTGAAATAAACAGTGTGGATTACATAATTCATCAAATTCATCTTGTAATACTTCATTACCATTTTGATCATAGTACTTATTATCTTTTGATGAACAATGCGGATTACAAGCATATTTATATTCTTTTTCGCCTACTTCATGACCTTTTTCATTATAGTATTTGCCATTATATTCATCACAATGAGGATTACATGAATATTCATAAGTATCTTTATCTACTACATTACCGTTTTTATCATAATAATAATTATTTCTAAAAACACATTTAGGATGACATACATCTTCAAAGGTACCACTATCAACTTCATGACCTTTATTATCATAATATGTATCATCAACATTTAAACATTTGGGATTACAAGACTCTTCATATTCATTTTTATCAACGACATGACCAACATCATTATAATATTTATCTTGTTCATACCTACAATGCGGATTACAAGCATTTTCATAATTTTCTTCACTAACTATATGACCATTTTTATCATAATAGTGTCCATCTTTTAATTCACAGTGCGGATTACAAGCATCTTCATATTGTTGTTTAGTTACTTCTTGCCCGACATTATTATAATATTTATTATTATAATAACCACAATGTGGATTACAAGAATTATCATATTCATTTTTATTAACGACATGACCAACATTATTATAATATTTATTATCTAAATACGCACAATGAGGATTGCAATCTTCTTCAAAAACACTTTGAATTACGGGATGACCAACTTTGTTATAATAAGTGCCATTAGAATATTCACAATGAGGATTACATGATTCTTCATATTCCGGTAAGGTAACGACATGACCAACATCATTATAGTAATTACCTTTTGAATATTCACAATGCGGATTACAAGCATTTTCAAATTGTTGCTCATTTACGGGATGACCATGATTATCATAATACTTTCCTTTGTCAAATTGACATTTAGGATTACATGATTCTTCATATTCTGTAACATCAGTTACCACATGACCTTCTTTATTATACATGGTTCCATCTCTTAGAGTTTCACAAAAATGGTCTTCACAAGATTTAGTATAGCCTAAATCATCGGTTTCATTTCCTTCTTTATCATACTTAGTATCATCTTCTAATATTTCGCAATAATGTTTTTGACAAGATTTTTTAAAACCTAAGTCATCAGTTAATTCTCCATTAATATCATATTTTTTCCCGTCTGCTAAAGTTTTACATCTAATATCGGTACAAGCTCGTTGATAATCAGCTTCATCTACCGGATGACCATGGTCGTCATACCATTTATTTTCTTTCTTTTGACATTTAGGATTACATGATTCTTCGTATTCAGTTAATTCTTTAACAATATCACCATTTTTATTATACATGGTTCCATCTCTTAAAATTTCGCAATAATGGTCTTCACATGCTTTAGTATAACCTAAATCATCAGTTATGTGACCGTGGTCATCATAATAAGTTTCATCTTCATAAACACAATGGGGATTACAGTCTTCATCAAAACCATCTTGATCAACGGGATGACCAACATTATTGTAATAGATACCACCTTTTTCTTCACAATGGGGGTTACATGATTCTTCATATTCTTCTTTTTTGGTTACAATCTCACCATTTTTATTATACATAGTTCCATCTCTTAGGGTTTCACAATAATGATCTTCGCAAGCTTTGGTATAACCTAAATCATCAGTTTCATGACCGTGATCATCATAATATTTATCGCCTTGATGTTCACAGTGTGGATTACATTCTTCATCAAAGGTATTTTTATCGATTTGATGGCCAACATTATTATAATATTTGCCATCTTTTTCTTCGCAATGCGGATTGCAATCTTTTTCAAATTCAGCTTCTTCCACTGGATGACCTACTTTATTATAATATTTACCGTCCTTTTCTTCACAATGCGGATTACATGAATTTTCATAATCTTCTTTACTTGTAACCACATTACCTTCTTTATTATACATAGTTCCATCTTCTAGAGTTTCACAATAATGTTCTTCACAAGTTTTGGTATAGCCTAAATCATTAGTTAATTCACCCTTATCATCGTATTTAGTTCCATCAGCTAATATCTTACATTTAATATTAGTACAAGCACGTTGATAATCAGCTTCATCTACCGGATGGCCTTTATCATCATACCATTGGTCTTTTTCTTTAGTACAGTGAGGATTACAGGCATCTTCATAAACTTCTTTATCTACTTGGTGACCAACATCATTATAATATTTGCCACCTTCCTCTTCACAATGAGGATTACATGAATTTTCATAATCTTCTTTTGATACGGGATGACCATTTGTATCATAATATTGACTACCTTTTAATTGGCAATGCGGATTACAATCATACTCATATTCATTTTGTAAAACTGGTTTACCTACACTGTTATAATATACTCCACCTTCATATTCACAATGAGGATTACAGTCATTATAGTAGGTGTCTTGTGGTACAGGATGACCATTTTGATCATAATATTGCCCATCCTTTTGTTGACAATGCGGATTACAAGCACTCTCCATTTCACTTTGACTACCTACTAGATGCCCATGATTATCATACCATTGACCATTTTTTTCACCACAATGAGGGTTACAAGCTTCTTCATATTCCGTTTGACCAACAGGATGACCAACATTATTATAATAAGTTCCTTCTTTTTCTTCGCAATGCGGATTGCAAGAATTTTCCCAGCCTGCTAAATCCGTTGGATCACCACTTTTATCAAAAAAATATTTATCACTATGAACACAACTACGACTTTCATTTACAAAACTAATATCAACTTCAGCATAACAATTTCCACTACCCGTTTTTTCTAAAACAAAAGTCGCTACTTTAATTATTCCTTTAGATTGTTTGCTTAAAATTGATTGAATTACATAAGTTACTTGATCACTTTCTAATTCTTTAAAATACCAATTATCAAAATAAGTAACCTCTTTAACTTTTAAGTTACTTAAAGTACTAAACCATACATGTAAAGTATTAAAAGAGGCATCCTCTAAGAGTTCAAGTTGAAGAGTACAGGTTTTAGTAGTCTTGCCATCAGGTCCCTCTACTTCACCTTCACATTGTAATCCCGTTGAAGGTCCCATAACATTAGCAGCAGAAGCACCATGAAAATTGCTTATTATTAAAGCCGAAATTATTAATATAATACAACTATATATAATAACCTTTCTTTTCATGTTACACCTTCTATATTACTCTTCGATAATCTTCTCCAATTCTAATTTTATCAAATTATCATCTATTTTTGAAATAGTTTTTTGTAATTTATGATATATTTCTCTTTTTTTTAATATTTTTTCATAATTATCAAGTTTTTCTTCAACATTTTTAATCTTAAATCCAATAGCACTCCTTGAAATGTTTTTAATAGAAGCAATTTCTCCCATAGATAAATTTTCTTCATAATATAAAGAAAAAACTTCTTGTTCTTTCTTAGTTAATAATTCTTTATAATAAGAAAATAATTCATTATAATACAAAACTTTATTCATGATTAATCATATCCTTAAATAAACCATAAATATAATTTTCAATATCAAATGGTTTTAAATCTTCCATTTTTTCGCCAAAACCAACAAATTTAACTGGGATATTGGTTTCTTCTTTAATGGCTAGAACAATTCCTCCTTTAGCTGTTCCATCAAGTTTAGTTAAAACAATGCCTGTAATATTAGTAATTTCAGCAAAACTTTTAGTTTGTAAAATGCCATTTTGACCTGTGGTGGCGTCAATTACTAAAAGAGTTTCATGAGGAGCATTAGGAATAAATGAAGCAATTACTTTATTCATTTTTTCTAATTCTTTCATTAAATTAACTTTATTTTGTAAACGTCCTGCTGTATCAATAAATACATAGTCAATTTTTTCTTCAGTAGCCATTTTTAAGCCATCATAAATAACGCTGGAAGGGTCAGTATTTTCTTTACCATAAAATAAGCAACCAATTTTATCTGCCCAACTTTTTAATTGAGGAATGGCTCCTGCTCTAAAAGTATCAGCCCCAATCATCATGACTTTTTTACCACTACTTTGGTATTTATGAGCAAGTTTAGCAATCGTTGTTGTTTTTCCAACGCCATTTACACCGACTATTAATATAACGGTTGGGCCACTTTCGGCTTCCCTAATTTTGTCGCTTAATGATTCGTTTTCAACATAAATAATAAATAATTCATCAACAATAACTTCATTTAAATATTTAGTATCAACAATATTTTCTTTTTTTACTCTTGCTTTTAAGCGATCTAAAAATTTAAAAACTGTATTTACCCCAATATCAGCCATAATTAGTATGTCTTCTAATTCTTCAAAATATTCATCATTAACTTTAGTATATTTTATACCTAATAAATTTAATTTTGAAACAAATTCTTCTCTAGTCTTTTTTAAACCTTCCTCATAAGTTTCTAATTCTTTTTTTTCTTCTTTAACTTCTTCTTTTTTATTAACAATATTTTTTAATTTAGCAAATAATCCCATCTTATCTCCTCCTTGCTTGGGGAAAATTTCTCTTAATATTAAATTGTTCTCTTAATCCTTGATTATGAGCGTATCTTAAATATTCTCTGTCTATTAATAAACCAATTTTTTTAACTAATCCATCTTCTAATTCATTTACTTCCATCGCTTTAATGTATTCTGCAAAAGCCTCAGCTAAAACTTCATATATAGAAATACATGCATACTTTGATATTTCTTCTTTAATATTAACATTAATTAACATTTTTTGAAATTCTTCTTTTTTAGATATATGTAAAATATAGTCTAACATATGACCTATTTCATGCCAAACAACACTATCAAAATAACGACAACGACGTGCTTTAAAACCGCTTACAGAATCTTCGATACACATACATTGCAGTTTTGTATAACTAATATTTTTAAAACCAGAACCAATAACTAATCCCATATTTTCAATTTTTTTATTAAAATGATTAACAGTTACAAATGTTGATAGTTTTTTATCATTCATTTCTTGATAATAAGAAATTATATTATTAGAATTTTTAGTAAATTCTTGCCATTTTGACCAATATTCTTTATTAGAACATCTAATTAAATTTTCATATTTATTAAAATCATCACTTTGATAAATAAAAGCAATGGAATTTTTAAGTAATGGATATCTTTCATAGGCTTTTTTGATTGTTGTTAAAATATCTTTTACCATAAAAGAATCTAATCCATCAAAATTTATAAAGGGAATATTCATGGTAACTTTAGCATATGTTTCTAAGTCGTTGTTCATTTTTCATCACCTCTTATAATATCTTCGGATATTAAATTTTTCTTTTAATAAAATATTTTTAGAATATCTTAAATATTCTTTATCAATTAATAAACCAATTTGATTTGCTAAAGGATTATCTTTTTCTAAAATATAAATTGAAAAAGCTTCAGCAAGTAATTCAGATTTATCAATAGTAGCATATAAAGATATTTCTTTTTTTATATCATGATTTTTCACAATTTTTTTAAAAGCTAAAGAATCTGATAAATGCATAATAAAATCTAACATATGACCTACTTCATGCCAAACCGCTGGTTTTAAAAATGAATCTTTAATAGGTACATGACCATTAGGATTTTCATTTTGATATTTTTCAAAATCTAGATAACCTAATTGTTTTAAGATTGGACATAAGCATAAGCCCATATAATAGCATTCACCCCATTGTTCTAAACAACTAGTTACAAATGTTGATTTGGATATGTTACCTATATAATCATAATTGTAATTTGTTCTTTTCCAATCACGCCAACAAGTTTTATTTGAACAATATGTTAAAAGAAGTTGATTATTAATATCTTCTTTATTGCCAATGGTAATTAAAGATTTTGCAAGTAAAGGATAACGGATAAAGGCTTCTTTTAAAACTTTTAAGATAACTTTAATAGTATCTTCATCAATATTTTCAAAATTTACATATGGGATACCTAAAATATTCTTGGCATATAATTCATAATCAGTAGTTGTCATTTTAACCTCTTTCTTTCTATTAGATATTTGTCTTTAATCATAAATTTTTTTCTTAAAAAATAATTATTAGCATATATATAATACATTTTATTTATATAATTACCAATATCTTTAATAAGACCATCTTCTAATTCGTTTAATTTTACTTCAGCAATATATTCAGCAAATCCTTCAGCTAAAGTTTCCTTAAGACTTGTAGTAGCATATAAAGAAATTTCTTTTTCAATATCATGGTTACTAATTATTTTTTGAAATTCATAAGAATTGCTTATTCCCATTATAAAATCTAACATATGACCTACCTCATGCCAAAAATTAGCTTCAATTATTTCGCGATGTTTAATAGTTGCCTTGTTATTTAAGAATAACTGTTTAAATTCAGCAAAATTACATTTTTCTAATAATGGTAAAATGCCGATTCCTAAAAATTGACTATTATGTTGATAATAGTATAAATGTAAAGTTGCAAAACTAGCAAACTCGGGAAAATTAATAACTATTTCATTATTATTTTTCCAAATATTATAATCAGCAAAATAAGTTAAATTAAAATAATTTTCCAAATATTCTTTATTGCCAATGGTAACTAGCGAATTAGCTAAAAGTGGATAACATCTAAAAGCCTCTTTTAATACTTTTAAAACCATTTTAATCGTTTTAGGGTCAATATTTTCAAAATTAACATAAGGTATACCTAAAACATTTTTGGCATAATTTTCTAAATTAGCGGTTGTTAGTAACATATAAATCCCCCTAAGTAAAAGTATATCATTAATTATAGACAAGTTCAATTTTTTGCGTTATAATTTAGTTCAAGAAGAACAACTTTATTTTTTTATTTTAGGAGGATGATTTTGATGCAAAATAAAAAAGATGTTACATCGATTGTCGCTTTAGGTGGCTTAGGTGAAGTTGGTAAAAATATGTATGTCATTACCCATGATGATGAAATTTTAATTATTGATGCTGGGGTAATGTTTCCAGAAGATGAATTAATGGGTATTGATTATGTTATTCAAGATGTTACTTATTTAAAAAAGAATGAAGATAAAATTAAAGGTTTAATTATTACCCATGGTCATGAAGACCATATTGGGGGGATTGCTTTTTTACTTCAAAAAGTTAAAATTCCGGTTATTTATTCACCGAAAATTGCGATTAGTTTAATATCTAAAAAATTAGTTGATAACAATATTAAATATGAGAGATTAGAAGAAATTAATCAATTTTCACATCTTAAAACGAAATACTTTAATGTAGAATTTATTAATACGACCCATTCTATCCCTGATTCTTTCGCGGTTGTTGTTCATACTCCACAAGGAACTATATTTGAAACAGGTGACTTTAAATTCGACTTAACCCCTATTGGACCAATGGCTGACTTACATAAAATGGCTAAAATAGGTAAAGAAGGAGTTAAAATTTTATTAAGTGATAGTACCAATGCTTTATCAGAAGGTTTTTCAAAAAGTGAATCTTGTGTTGATGAAACTTTAAATGATATTATATCTAGACATCATGGTCGGATTATTATTGCGACGTTTGCTTCAAATATTTACCGTATTAAGCATATTGTTGAAACTTGTCGGAAGAATAATCGTCAAATTATAACTTTTGGTCGTTCAATGGAATCAAGTATTGAAATAGCTTTAAATAATGGTTTAATTAAAGATAAAAGTATTTTTATTGATGCGAATAAAGCAAAAGGTTTAAAACGTAATGAAGTTTGTATTTTATGTACAGGAAGTCAAGGTGAACCATTAGCTGCTTTAACCAGAATTGCTAATGGCGTTCATAAACAAATTAGTTTATTACCTGATGATTTAGTAGTATTCTCTGCTAAACCAATTCCTGGTAATGCCGAAAGTGTAAATCGTGTTATTAACAAGTTATATTTAAAAGGTGTTAAAGTTTTTACTAATGAAGAATTTAGTGATATTCATACCTCAGGACATGCCAAACAAGAAGAATTAAAGTTAATGCTTCGCTTAGTAAATCCGCAGTATTTCATGCCAATGCATGGTGAATACCGAATGTTAATGGCTCATAAACAAATTGCTATGGATTGTGGAATTCCTAGTGAAAATATCTTTATTTGTAAAAATGGTGATGTTATTAATTTAACAAATGATGGTGTGGAGCGAGGAATTCCTGTTGAAGCTGGTGACGTTTATGTTGATGGTTCTAGAATTGGTGATGTTGGCGGGGCGGTTATAAAGGATCGTAAAGTAATGAGTAAAGATGGAATCTTACTTGCCATAATTAATATTAATCCGATGACGAGACAATTGTTAATAAAACCAAATGTTACTACAAGAGGATTTGTTATGGTAAATGAAAATGCTGATTTAATCGATAAAATTGAAAAGAAAATAACTAGTATTGTCAAAGAATCTTTACAAAAAAATACTTATACTTATACTGATTTAAAAAATCAAATTATTTTAGATTTACATCCTTTTATCAGTGCTTTAACAGGAAGACACCCCATGATTTTACCAGTTATAATGGAAGTAAGACAAGGCTACTAAACCTTGTCTTACTTTTTTATTTAACATTTTGGCACTTTTCACAATAATAAGTTGACCGTCCATTTACTTTAGCTTTTTTAATAATAGTTTTACAAATTTTACATGGTTTTCCTTCTTGTTTATGAACACATAAATATTGTTGAAATCTTCCTGTTACCCCTAAACTTGAAGTATAACTTCTAATTGTTGTTCCCCCTTCTTCAATAGCTTTTAAAATAATTTTTTTAGAAGCAGATTTAATTTTTGCACATTCACTCAAGGTAATATCTTTACCTAATTTAAAGGGATTTACTTGAGCTTCAAATAATACTTCATCAGCATAAATATTTCCTAAACCACTAATAATAGTTTGGTCAAGTAAAAGGGTTTTCATAGGAATACTCTTATTTTTAAATTTATCATATAAATATTCTTTAGAAAGCTTATCATCAATTGGTTCAATACCTTGCTTTTTTATGCCTTCATAATCATAAAGATTTTCTTTTAACACTAAAGCCATTCGCCCAAACTTTCGCGTGTCGTGGTAACGCATGTCAGTATTATCTGTAAAAGTAAAAATAAGATGTTCATGTTTTAAGATTTCCTCATTACTATTTTTTAAAAAATATTTACCTTCCATTCTTAAATGACTAATTAAATAATGATTATCTAATTCAAAAATTAAATATTTACCAATTCTTTTAATATCATGAAAAGTATTACCTTTCATAACTTTTTTAAATTCATCTAAATTGGTTTCAATTATTTTGGGATAAATAATTTTAACTTCTTTGATTTTTTTATTTAATATTTTATTTTTTAGAGTATTTCTTACAGTCTCTACTTCGGCTATTTCTGGCATCAATATCATCCTTTACATCATTAATAAATCCTTTAATTACTTGATTTTCTTTAGAAAGTTCAGGGTGAAACTGGACTCCTACTAAAAGCCAATCATCACTTTTACTTTCAACTGATTCTAGTATACCATCTTTGGCAAAAGATGTCACTTTTAATAATTTATCAATATGATAAACGGCATCATCATGAAAACATTTAACAACAACTTTTTGCTTATTAAAATATTTATATAATCTAGAAGTTGGTTCAATAAATATTTCCGTATCAGCTTGATCTAAATTGTCATATTTTTCTTTAACTTGATGATGGGCATCATTACCAATTGGTCTAATAACAAAATCTTCAATCTCTTTAATTTTTTCTTTAGACCATTCTTTTTCATTTTTAAGCATTGAATAAGCACATATCATTTGCATTCCTAAGCATATTCCTAAAACTGGTAATTTATTTTGATAAGCATATTCTAGAGCATCATAAATTAAGGAATTTGCTTCACTTCCACCCGGAATTAACAAGGCATCACAATTTTTTAATTCATCAATTAAGTATTCTTTATTTAAAGCAATTAAAAGAATTGGTGTTACATCCTCATTAATTAAAGGAAGTAAATAACGTTCTAAAAAATCATAAGATTTTAAATAATTGTTATCCCTTTCTTTAATTGTTGGAAAAACACCAATTTTAATTTTATTCACATTTATCACCAATAAATATTATGATTTAGTTATTTAGTTTCATACCAATCAGTACCATAATCAGCACTTACTTTTAAAGGAACATTTAATTTAATAGTATTAATCATAATATCTTTAACAATTTGTTCAACTTTTTCTTTTTCTTCTTTAATAACATCAAAAATTAATTCATCATGAACTTGTAAAACCATTTTGGTTTCGATATTTTCTTCTTTAAACTTTTTAGCAATTTCCACCATTGCTTTTTTAATTATATCAGCACTGGTTCCTTGAATTGGGGTATTAAGTGCGATTCGTTCACCAGCATTTCTAACCATAAAATTAGTTGAAGTAAGTTCCGGAATAACTCTTTTACGATTAAATAAAGTTCTAACGTATCCTTTAGAGTAAGCTTCTTCTACAATACTATCCATATATTTTTTAACACCTGGATATAATTCATAATATTTATTAATAAATTGTTTAGCTTCCCTACTACTAATTTCTAAGTTTTCACCTAAACCAAAGCCACTAATGCCATAAACAATTCCAAAGATAACCGCTTTAGCAGTTCTTCGCATCGCTTTCGTAACTTCATCCTCACTAATGCCATACATATCAGCTGCCACTTTAGTATGAATATCTTGGTCATTAATAAATGCTTCTTGAAGTTCTTTAGAACCAGAAATATGGGCTAAGATACGTAATTCTATTTGGGAATAATCAACACTTAAAAATTCATCATTAGAAGGCACGAAGGCTTTTCTAATTTTTTTACCTTCACTATTGCGAACCGGAATATTTTGTAAATTAGGTTCAGTAGAAGAAAGTCTTCCTGTTCTAGCAAAATTTTGTTTAAAAATGGTATGAACTTTACCATCAGGAAAAATATAATTTTCCATTCCTTCAATATAAGTTGAATATAATTTTGTAACATTTCGATATTCTAAAATTTTTTCAATAATTGGATGTTGACCAATTAATTTATTTAAAACCTTAACATCCGTTTTGTATCCCTTAGTTGTTTTCTTAGCTCCTGGTAATCCTAGTTTAAGAAATAATATTTCCCCTAATTGTTTAGGACTTGCTATATTAAATTCTTCACCGGCTAATTCATATATATCTTTAGTTAAATTATCGATTTGTTCTTTAATTTCAATTTTCATTTCATCTAAAATTTCTTTTTTAACTAAAACACCAGCCATTTCCATATCAGCTAAAACTGGGGCTAAAGGAAATTCAATGTCTTGATATAAACTCATCATTTCTTCTTCTTGTAATCTATCTTTAACGTTTTTAATGTTTTCAAATAAAAATCTAGCTTTTAAACTAATATCTTTCATCATTTTTTCGGTTACCCCATAACTTTTTTTATAAACATCTTCTAAGAAGAAGACTTCATAACCATTAGGAACCATATAGTAAGCAATATCATCTTTAGAACTATCACTTAAAAGAGCTTCAATAATCATATAATCATCTTGAATTTTAATTAATGGTAAATTAGCTTTCTTTAAAGAAACAATTAATCTTTTATAATCATAGGTAACAATATCTTTATCTTTTATTTTTTCTAAGACATCTTTAACTAATTCTTTTTTAACAAAATAAGAACCAGCTTTACAAGATATACCCATTCCTAAAATATCGGCTAAGAAATAATTAGCTTCACTTGATTCTAAATATAAGCCATAAAAAGGTTCATCTGGTAGCTCATTAGCATTTTCTAAAATTTGATATTCATGTTCGACAACAACTTTTTCACTAGTTATGTTTTTTAAGAATGAATAAAATTCTAATTCTTCATATAAGGCAATTAAATCTTCACCTTTTTTAGTAGTATATTTAATATCTTCTAAATCTTTAATACCTAAAGGAACATCCCGGTAGATAGTGGCAATTTCTTTGCTCATAAAAGCATTTTCTTTATCAGTTTCTAATTTTTCTTTCGTCTTGCCTTTAATATTTTCAATATTTTCATAAATACCTTCTAAAGAACCATATTTTTGTAATAAATCTAAAGCTGTTTTTTCACCTATTCCTCTTACCCCAGGAATATTATCCGATGAATCACCCGCTAAGGCTTTCATATCAATTATTTTAATTGGTTCAATTCCATAATCAGCCATAAAACTAATCGGATTATAACGAATATAATCTCTTTGTTTTAATAATTTCATTTCTAATTGAGGACTTACAAGTTGCAATAAATCACGGTCAGAAGAAATGATGGTCCCAACAAAATCTGGATCTTCTTCAACCATCTTAGCAAATGTGCCAATAATATCATCAGCTTCATAAGGCGCTAGTTCAAAATAAGGAATACCCATTGCTTTTAGAATTTTTCTCGCATAAGGTTCTTGCATATGTAGTTCATCAGGAGTATGTTTTCTACCTTCTTTATAAAAATCATATTTTTCTTTGCGAAAATTTTTACCTATATCAAAAGCTACAGCAATATAAGTTGGTCTTTCTTCTTCAATAATTTTATTCATCATATTAATAAAACCATATAAAGCATTAGTTGGAAAACCCCGACTATTTTTCAAAAAATTTCCTGTATATGCTGTTGCATAATAACTTCTAAATAACAAATTATTACCATCAACTAAAATAATATTTTTCATTAACTACCACATTCCTTTAGATAATTATATCATGTATACATAAATACAGGAAATAAAATGTCGTTTATTATCATTATAAATTTATTACATGTACTATTTCTTCATTAGTATAACCTTTATTTAATAACTTCATTTTAATTTGAAATTCAAGATTACTTCCTTCATACTTTTTACTTAATTTAATTTTTAATTTATTATATTCTTTTTCTAAATTATCTAAATTAGTTTCAATATTTAATTTAGATAAAGAATTATTAATATACTTTATTTCATAACCATTATTAATTAAATAATTTTTTATTTTTAATAAAATAACTTGTTTACTATCTTTATTATTGCTTTTTAATTTTTTTAAAGATAATTTGTCACATTTATCTTGCCAAATATCAGTATCTATAGCATTTAATTTACTAATTATTAATTCTTTATTAAGACCTAAATTAATTAATTTTTGTTTAATTTTTAGTGAACCATCATTACTAAATCTTAAACTATCACTTATATAAGCATTTAGATAACTTTCTTCATCAAGATATTTTTCATTAATTAATTTAGCAATTGTTTTATTTATTTCCTCTTTATTAAATTCATTTTTCTCTAAATATTTTTTAACTTCTTTTTTAGTCCGCATCTTTTTACTTAAATAATCTAAGGCTTTATAATAACATTTTAATTCTTGATTATCTTTTAAAACCATCTCTAATTCTTTTTTAGTTATTTCTTTTTTAAGTAGTAAAGTATACTTAACAATAATATCATCAAATAAAAGATAATCATTATTATCAATTGTTACTAAATAAGTATTTTTTTTAGCTTTTTGATATTTAGTTATACGCATGTTATCACCAATAAAATAATAACACACATATGTTTGCTAGTCAAAAGAAAAAGTATGCCAATACATACTTTCTCCATAATTAATTTTTAATTATTACAATGCTTTTTGTAATTTTAATACTTCTTGTTCTGTTAAACCTGTAGTTTTACATATAATATTAAAATCAATATTTTCATTTAACAAATTTTTAGCAATATTTTTTTGACCTTGTTCTAAGCCTTCTTTTTTACCTTGTTCTAAACCTTGTTCTAATCCTTCTTTTTTGCCTTCATAACGATTCTCTCTAGCCTTCCATAATTCTCGGTCAAATAACTCTATTGTTTCTTTATCATTTAAAAATTCATCTACACATTGTTCTATACTCATTAGTACTTCATCTCCTTTCGCTATTTTTTTCATTTCTCTTAAACTTGTTGCATTAAACAATTTAAAATATTTAATTAGCCTATCACTTACACCTACATTGTAATCCTCATCCATCATTTTGTCAAGACATACCACAAAGATATTAAAGTCATCTCCAAATGTATGTGGCTTTCCTGTCTTATAACTTAATATCCCATACCGATTTATTAAATCTTCTTCTAGAATTTCACATTTTTTACAAAGATTTATTTGAATAACCGGTTTAGGATGATACTTTTTCCCACGTTTTATTTGAGTTCCATAAAGCCTCGTAACATATTGCTTACTTTTTTCAATATTTACTAAATTAAAATTGGAATACATTTCTAGATTATGTGAATGTTCACATAATCTAGATTATATGAACTTTTTATTTATGTGAACAAACCATTATAAATCTCAGAAATATAATGGTTTTATTTTTAA
>CANQSC010000005.1 GCA_947626445.1 uncultured Bacilli bacterium | reverse complement strand
CCCTCGCGTTCGACTTGCATGTCTTAGGCATGCCGCCAGCGTTCATCCTGAGCCAGGATCAAACTCTCAATAAAAAAATAATTATTTTAGTTTAATCTAAGCTACTCAAATTGACTTTTTTACTCAGTTTTCAAAGAACATTTTCTTTACACTTCCGCAAGTGCAACAGTAATATACCAAATTCTCATTTTAATGTCAACAACTTTTTTCGACTTTTTAAGAAATTTTTACTGTTTAGCTGTTAGTCTTTACATTTTTTTAGAATGTAAATCGTTTTTCATTAAAAAAATGCTTCTAATCATAGTTTTTATCTACATTTTTTTAATCTAAAACCTTCAGCACGTTTTACATTCTACATCAAAGTATATGTAAATGCAAGTAAAAATTACCAATTTTTTTAAATTTTTTTTAGAAAATTAAATGAACCTATCTTTTAGGCTCATTTAATCGATATTCAATCTTTTCTAAAAGGGCATTTAAATTAGCTTCATACCATCTCATATATCTTAATTTAATATTAGTAGGTATTTTCTTTTTAGCTTTTAACTCTACACTTAAAAAAATCGTTTCAATCTTTGGCATTTCCATAATCTTTTCTTTAAAATAATTAATATAATAATCAGATGAAGTATTTAAAAAATTATCTAAAATGCTTTCTTTAGATTTAGGCCCTACTTCTAAAGCATAATTTAAATATGAATAATTATTAATATCTTGATTACTATAATCATGATTAGGTGCTAAAAAAGGAATATCATCTTCAATAATAACTAAATTACTTAAATTTAAATCACGATTGCCGGTTAAAAACTGTAAAATAAAACTATCAATAATATCTTTCATTAATTTTAAAACAATCTCATTATCTTGATACTGATATCTTAAAGCATCCCAAATCATTTCTAAATTATATAAATCTTTTAATTGATAATTATATTCTTTATTATTTTCAATAACCTTTTTATAAAAATTATTTATTATTTGTTGTAAAGCTTTTTCTTTTAAATGTTTTTCATTATAATTTTTAGAGACAACTCCAATATGATTATGAAAGATTGCTATATCATATTTAACGGTTTTAATATCAACACATTTTGCAATAATTGATGCAAACATTTCCATATAAGCTTCTTCTAATTCTAAACATTCTTTATAAAAATATTCTTCATCATTAATCATAAACCAACAAGATTTATTCATCCCATATTTTATTTCTTTAGGATTAGGATCTTTAATCATCTTTTCATTATCTAAATTAACATAACCATCAATATATTTCATATACTCTCCTAACTTAAAAAAGACTTATAAAAGTCTATTTAACATATGGTATTAAAGCCATAAATCTTGCATATTTAATTTGCTGTGCAATATGTCTTTGATGTTTGGCACATGCTCCAGTCATTCTTCTAGGTAAAATTTTACCTTTTTCACTAATATATTTATTAATAATCATGACATCTTTATAATCAACTGTTTTACCAGCACACATTTGACATATTTTTTTTCTTTTTCTTCTAAATTCAGCCATAATAACAGCTCCTTTCTTTAAAATGGTAAATCATCATCAGTTAAAGCAATTTCTTCACCAAAATCTTTAAATGGATCTTCACTAACATCCATTGTAGGCATTTCACTAGGAGATGGCATTTCATTATAGTTTGGCATTGCCTGTTCATAACTACTAGAGTTATCAACATTATTAGTTGCACTACTATTTCTAGAACCTAAGAATGTTACATTATCGGCAACAATATCAGTAGTATATCTTTTTTGACCATCAGGTCCATCATAACTTCCTGTTTGAATTCGACCATCAACAGCAACTTGACTACCTTTACTACAATATTTAGCAATATTCTCAGCTTGTCTACGCCAAGCAATACATCCAATAAAATCAGTAATCGGTTGAGCACCTTGTGTTCCCGGTCTTGTTACTGCTACAGTAAATCTTACCATACTAATACCACTACTAGTAGTTCTTAATTCTGGATCCCTTGCTAATCTTCCAATTAAAATAACCTTATTCATATTTTACTCCTCATCTAAACGAATGATTAAATGTCTTAAAACGTTTTCATCAAGACGAATCTTACGATCAAATTCTGCAATAGCTTCTTTACTAGCTTCAACTTGCATTACAAAGTAATAACCATTTAATTCTTTTTTAATAGGATAAGCTAATTTCTTTTCTCCCATTTCTTTGAATTCAATGACTTTACCTTTTTCACTTTCAATCAAAGACTTATAGTTTTTAGATGTTTTCTTTACATCTTCAGCTTCCATAGTAGCCTTAACAATAAACATTACTTCATACTTTTTCATATCTACACCTCCTTATGGTCTAATGGCTTTTTATCACTAAAAAGCAAGGAGTAATTTCATTACTCGTCATTATTTTAACAAAAGAAATTTAGAAAGTAAACTAATTTCTTAAAAAATATATGCTATTCTTAAATCTTTCATAACCCAAAATATAATTTATTTTACTTTCTTATTTCTTTCTTTTATCAAAATAATTACTATAAATAATATACTTATAATATAAGCAGGTTCATATATATACCGAAGACTAGGCGGAATATTATTAGAAAGCAAGCTACTATCACTAGTTGCAAAAGCCCAAGAAGATATAACTACAGCTACACTAATAATAACAAATGCAACATAATCAAAAGCAGTTCTCTTTTGTTTATTCGCTATTTTAATTACAGCATTAACAAAAAAATATAGTTGTAATGGAATAAAAGGAATAATAAAAGAAAAAAAACAAGTCCCAAATCCTATATCTTTATAATATAAAGTAAAAAAAACATACAATAAAACCCCGCCCATTATAGCAAATAGTAAACACTTAGTTAATGTTAGTTTCTTTTCAATATTTTTGTTATTATTTTTTTCTGTTTCATTTAAATTCATCATAACCTCCATTCATTAAAATTAACATTAATCACCATTAAAACCCAATTCTAAAATAAATTAGCAATACTCAGGTAAAGCTCCAGCTATCGTTTTTTATCAATTTATATTCTTCATCATTTAATATAATATTTTTTTTATTCTATATCAGGTTCATACTCATCTTCACCACACCATACAGATGAATACTCTGTTTCTTTAACATACATTTCTTTATTTTGAGGATTAATTTCTATATTATATGAACTAGGAGGAATATAATCTTTATATACTTTAAGAACAATTTTTATTTGCAAAAATTATTATTACAATAATTAAAATAATAGCAATTACCCCACTTTTTCTTATTCATTTCTACCATCTATTTATATTATAAATTATAAGAATAAAATTTGCAAAAAATATTATGTATTTTTTATAATTTTATGTAATACTAATTTTGGCTATACCATAAGGATTAGTTAAATGACTTTAACTTGAGAATTAAGAATATAATTTTTTTTATGACACCAAAGATTATGAAAACTTAAGTGATTATTCCTATTATTTTAGAAAAAAGTGGTGAACTTTACACCAAAAGAAAAATATTATTTCAAAATATAAAAATATCATATATAATTAAATTAAGAAAGAAGGATTGAAAATGATAAAAGCAATTATTTCAGGAATCACTATGCTTATTGTTGATGGATATATGGCATCTCTTTATTCTAAAAGAAAAAAAATAACCCCACAAAATCAAAACTCAATGCAATACGCTGTTCAAATTCCCAAAGAGGCTACAAAAGTATTTTTGGTTATGATGTATTTTGGTGTACTTTTATTCGTATTCTTTGGATTTTTCTTGATTATTGGTAACGAAACTGCTTCAGTTGGACATCTAATATTTGCCTCTATTATTTCTTTAATAGGTGCTGTAATTGCCTTATGGACTAAAAGTTGGATCATAATTGTAAATGGTAACCAACTAGAATACCAAAGTATATTTCATAAAAAAGAAGTTTTTACTTTCGAACAAATAGAAAAAGTAGAAATAGATTCTAAAGGTGCTGTAGGTATTTATTTTAATGGAAAAAGAATAATAGTAAGTATTTTATGTGAAAATCAAGATTACTTGATACAATCCTTAAAAGAACATGAGAAATGGATTGAAAATAGTGAATTAGCAAAATAGTATAATTCACTTTTATTTTTTTATAAAAAATTGGAGGACGCATTTAGAAAAATAAAGTTTTATTAAAAAGAGGGATAGTTATAGGAGTAGCATTTATAACAATATTATTTGTTATGAATTTTTTAGGGCTTTTTGATACAATAAAAATGAAACATGCTTTGGAGGAAAAATATAATGAAAAATTTGTTGTTAAAGGTTTAAAAATTAGTATCAATATTTTTGGAGGTTATAATACAGCATATGCATATTCTAAATCTTATCCTACTTTATGGTTTCCAGTATACTATGTAAAAGCTGGTGAAAGTGATAGATATGTTGATAGAAGAATAACATACAAAATGAGTAATGAAATAACTGAAAATTTAAAGAAATATTTGGATAGTGATTTTTATGTTTATTCGGAATTATGGCCAGGTGGAGCAACTCTTGATGAACTAAATTTATCAGTAGAAGACTATTTAGAAAAAGAACCAATAGATAAAGTTTATATAAGCCTATTATTTGATAAAAAAATTTAACTACCCAAAAACTAGTAGATGCTTTAAATAATACTTTCAATAATTATACAAAATTTAATGGAGGGTATATCAATTTTTATAATGGATTCAACATTATTGAAAAAAGCTAAGAAATACCTAGAAACCCAAGATAAACTATATTATGAATTTGATGAGCTAACAGATAACTCTAATATAAAAGCATATCCTTTATATAAAGATAGTCTTTGAATAAAGCTATATTTTTTAGTAATTTGTTTTAATTTTTTTAAGATATTTATATCTTAAATATTTTAAAAACTTTTTTAACTTATTATTTATACTCTTCAAACACATTTAAGTAAATTACAGTAGTATCAATTCTTGATACTAACTTAAATTGACCATTTGTTGTTAATATATATTTAGCTGTATTATTAATGCTAATAGATGTTTCCGTAGAATTAGAAGATTTTGATTGTTCAAATATAGATTTATTATTGTTATAAAAACTAGATGCATTATCATTATCTTATAAACTAATAAAATTCAATTTGATATTCAAAATTAGAGCTTACATCAATATATTTGTTTAACATAATCATAATCAAAAAACTGATTAGTAGAATATGAATATACTTTCCATTTTTTTAACAAAAGTGTCAAAATAATATTTTTTGTTTTTATTAATCTCTAAAATAATTAAACTAATAGCTAACAAGAATTTCTAAAATAATCTCATTTCTGTAGTTTTTTAATTGCTATCCTATATGGTATAAAGTATAAAGAGTAAAAATTTCTTAAAAATATTATGTATTTTTTATAATTTTATGTTATACTAATTTCGGCAGTGCCATAGGGGATTAGTTAAATGGTATAATAGGAGTCTCCAAAACTTTAGTTGGGAGTTCGATTCTCTCATCCCCTGCCATTTTAAAATAATCCAAACTTTTATAAAAGGTTTGTTTAAATATAAAGGGGCTGTTGGGAAATTAAGTAATTAATTTTTTCAATAGTTCTTTTTTTATTAAATTTAAAAAACCTAGAAAATACAGTACTTTCTAGGCCATTTGTAATACAATAATCTTGTTCAAGGAGTTGTATTACATTAATCATTTTAGCATTAAAAACGGCATTTTCATAGTTTAGTCAGAAAACTGTAATGTAAATTTGAAAAAAAGGATAAATTTATGAGTTTTTTAGAAAATTTAAGAGTAGAAAAAGATATAAAACAAAAAAAATTTTTAACTAAAAATATCGCAGATTATTGCTGAAAATTCCGTACATCGCGCATAAAAATATAATCTTTTATATTTAAATCAAAATAAAAGGATTGTTAGAAAATCAATAATTTAATTTCCCAACAGCCCCTAATTTATTTAATTCTCTGCCTGAAAAGGCAAATAAATCAAATATTCCAACTCTACCAGATAATGATTCACTAATATTTTTCATTGTTTGGAATACTTGACTGCCAGTTAAATAATATAGAGTTCCTGTTTCCTTTTTACTCCAAACATTTCATTTTGTCTAGCTTTATCAACAACAATTTTCATATATGATAATAATTCTGGTACATATTGAAATTCATCAATTATTAATAGTGTTTCATAGGTTCTTAAAAATAATTCTGGGTCTTCTTTTGCTTGTGTCCTAAGAAATACATCATCTAAAGTTACATAATTTAATTTACTTTTTTTAGTATTTTTTAAATAATTTAACAAAGTAGTCTTTCCAACTTGTGTTGGACCAGTATCATTATAATAGGATATTTAGTTTTCTCCATTGTTCTATTTATATATTCCACAGAAACCACCTCAGTTTATGGTATATCACAAAATACTACTTTTATGCAAATTAGGAATGCAATTCCAATTCTGCATAAATTAATTATTCCCAATAATCGGTATATACTCCTTCTTCACCATAATAATCATCCATCCTAATAACATAGGATAACCATGCTGTACTAAGTAATTCACTATAAGTATAAGGTTTCATTTCCATTCCATAATTTAATGACTGGGCAACATAAACAATATCATCTTTAAAACCACCAATTAAAGCCGCATGCCCATCAGCCCCAATAAAATCTCCTACTTTTAAAGTATTACTTTTTAATAATTCCATCGTAATTGGTATATGTTCACCTAAATCGCTTAATTCACCTTCTACACCAGGAGTATCCCCAGCACCAACGTCTTTTGGATCAAATCCCGCATTATATAAAACCCATGTTACAAAACCACTACAATCAAGACCATTACTAACTTTCACTCCAGGATAAAAACCATAATTTGGATCATCTTCCCAATTTGTTAAAGGACATCCCCAAGTAGCCGGACCATAACGAATCTTACTTTGGTCTAAAATATTAAATTTACTACTATTTAGATACAAGCCTTTATGATAAAATCTTCCTTCACCATCACAAACAGGCCCACCAGTTGAATTATCTAACCGACCATTTTCCCAAAAATAATCAATTCGATATGGAAATTCTAAAGTAAGAAAACGAGCTGCAGCAACGACAGCACCACGAGTCTTATATCCAGCCGAATTTATACGATATTCTAAAAATTCATCAATAATTTTATTATCTTCTTCACTATAAATATTACAAGGTAAAAATTCTTTATCTTTAGTTAAACCAGGTTTGCCAATTAAATTAGTAGATACTACAACAATATCTTTAGTAACATTACCAACAACAACATGAACATTCGTAGTTCCGTTACCTACAGCTTGCATATGGTTACCATCAGTTTTAACAATATTTTCATCATCACTTACTAAACTTATTGTTGTATCAGGTTCACCAAACATATCAACTGTAACATCAATTTCTTTATCTTCACCGACAATCATATATATTTTATCTTCTAAAAGCTCAAAATCTAATACTCTATCTTGTTTAGGATCTAAATTAATCGTAATTTCATTCCATTTAGTTTTAACTTTAACTGAAATCTCTTCATTAGGTATTTCAATAAGACATTCATGATTACTTAAATTATATTCTTGATCATTAACAATACAGCTTCCTTTAGTAACATTATTAGAAAAAATAAGTGTGGCTTTAATTTTTTTATCTATAAGTTCATAAGAAACATTTTTAAAATTAAGCGGTTTCAGCCATAAAAAATAATACATAGTAATACCCATCATAATTAAACAAACTATTAAAATAACAGCACACACTTTCTTTTTCATATATCCCACTTCAATTATAGAATAGCACATTTTTTATTAAAAGAAAATAGCATTTCTTCATTATAAATGTTATAATGTTTATAGATTATAACGTTAGGGGGAAACTTTTATGTTTGCAAGTAATGATAAAATAGTTTTAAGTCTAGTAAATATTAAAAGTTTTAATAATATTTATTTAGATTGTTCTTACACTTTACCAGCAGAAATTCCAGAAAATATTTTAAATAATATTGGTTCAATTGATGTTTTTGAATATCATGAAGGGACAATTAATAATGGTTTTGTTGCTTTTAGTATTTATGTAGGTGAAAAAAGTACTTTAGATGAACTAATAACAAGTAATAAAAAAATCCTAATTAATGATAATACTAAAATTGAAGATCTAAACAAACCAATTCTTTATCGAATTAAAGATCATAAAATTATCATTATGAATGAATTAAGAGAAAATGATATTGTAGTTCATAATAAAGAAGAACTACAAGAAATTATTAAAATAATATCTATTGAATCTCAAAAAATAAAAGATTCTATAAAAAGAGTTAGAACTTTAAATAGCTAATAAAAATTACTACATTTTTTTAAAGTAGTAATTTTTTTTACTATAATGTTTTGATAAAGTAATAAATTTTTCATTTAAAGAAGCATTTTCATCAATATTATATTTTGCCTTAATATCTTCTCTTTCTAAACTTTTAAGTAAGTTATCTATAACATAATTATAATAATTAACATTGCTATCAACAATATTATTTAAATTATTTAATTTATAACTGCTATTTGAATAAGAATAAGAGCGATAATTATTATTATAAACAAATGCTAAACCTTTAAAATTATTATTCTTATAAATTGGAAAAATATTATTAATCATTTTATTAAATAAAACAATTTCTGGAATAGTTATTATAACTTCTCTAATTTGTTTTTCATTTATATTTAATTTATCAAGAAATTCTTTAATAGCTAATAACGATTCTTTATTAAAATCAATGTTATTATTATTAACTATATCTTTATAAAAAGAATCCTTTAAAATATCTTTAATTATTTTTTTGAGTAAATTAGTATATTCTTTACGACTAAGTTTAAAAACTACTTTAAAATTATCATATAATTCTTTTAAATTTTGATTTACATAATTAATAAATTTATTACTTTCCATAACCTTTCTCCTTATTCTTTATTGCTTTTTTAATTTCTTCTATATTAATTTTTATTGTTTCAGACACTACTAATTTTACTTCATTAGGAATTGCCACTTTAATTTTATTTTCAACATTACTAAATATCTTATTAATATTTTCCACAGTTAAATTATTAATCATTTTCAATAGTTCTTCATTAATCTCTCTTGAAGATTCTTTAACAAATTCATTTATCATCACAATATTATTATTTTTTAAACTAATATCTTCTGGTTCAACTTTTAAAGAAGATTTTTCATGATTAATTGTAGCCTTTAATAGTTTTTCAATATTTTGTTTCTTCTTAATATGTACATTACTAGCTTTTAATCTTTCAATATAAGAAACTATAGTATTAAAAGCCTTGCTACGATTTAAATTGCAAATATTGGAATTATCATAAATAGGTGATAAAGAAATAAATTTAGATTTTTCATTAACAATTAACCCCCAATTATCGCTATGGCGATCTCCTTGACTAGTTATTATATCATAAAGAAATAAATTTACTAGTTTTTTTATGATAAGATTAGAATTTTCATGCTGATAATTATTTAATTTACAATAAATATCAATAACAGCCCATAAATCAAATAAATTATTAGCTTTAATTATTCCATTAAAAAATCCTGTAAAGTCATCATCATACATTTCATTTAAATCATCCATTATTATTTTGAATTCATTTAAATAATATTTAACTAACCTATCATCAAAATTATCAATTTCGTTAATATTAACTTGATCTAAAATATTAGAATGGATTAAAGAATCTTTGTATAAATTCATTAATTTTTTTAAAATATTTTTATAATTTTGCTTAGAAGATGTTATTTCATAATATTTTTCACAGATAGCTTTAAGAGGACATATATATTTTTGATATACTTCATTAATAATTTCTGTTCCTGAAATTAATTCATATCCATCATCTTCATTTACAAAGTTCTTAGTTATTACGCCTTTTTTACCATTATATATTGCTAAATCATAAGAAGCACAAGAAATATTTAGAAAACTAGCTAATTCATCAGCAATTAATTCAGCATAATCTTCAAATGAACCAATATATATTTCTTTAAATAAATATTCATAATTATTAAACCAAAATTTATTTCTTGCCCCAATAGTTTCTTCTTCATCTATAGTAATTAAATTTGTTTTAATTCCATTATTAATATCTATTCGACCCTTAAATCTTAATTGTTCAAAATCCATATTTAACTCCTCTAATATAATTAAATTATATCAAAAAAAAAGCAAAATGTTTATTATTATAGACATTTAAAAATTATTTTAGTAAAATAAAAGAGAAATATAAAAGGAGTGATGATTATTATGAAACAATTAAAGAGTTTAATATTACTATTTATAATTATTATTGTATCAGGTTGTGTTAAAGTAGAAACTAACATGAAAATATCGATGAATAAAAAAATGGATTTTGAAATTATTATGGCCGTAGATAAAGATATGTTAGAAGAAAATGAAATTTATCAAGATGAATTATTAGATGATAAACAAAAAGAAGAATTAACTAATCAAGGCTTTGAAATAAAAAAATATGAAAATAATAATCAAATTGGAAATATAATTACTAAAAAATTTGATAGTATTGATTATTTAAGTTCTACAGAAGATATTGATTATGATTTAAGTAGTGTTATAAATGACCCATTATCAACAGCTTATATTTTTAAAGTTGAAAAAAGTTTTATTAAAAATAAATATACGGCAAAATATGATTTAAATAGCATTGAAAATAATACTAATACTTCATATAGTTTAGATATATTTGATATTATCTTTAAAGTTTCTTTACCATATAAAGCTTTAGAAAATAATGCTACTAGTATAAATAATAAAGGTAAAGAATTAATATGGGATATGACTAAAACTAGCGAACCTATTGAATTTGAATTTGAAATTTATAATATTAAAAATATTGTGGCGATTGGTTTAGGAATTTTAATTATATTATTAATATTAATAAATAGAATTTTAGTATTTATAGCTAAAAGTGGAAACAAAGAACCAAAAGTTAAAAAAGAAAAAAAAGTAAAAATTAAAAAGCAAGAAAATAATAATCAGCCAAGATTTATAATGCCTCAAAATATGGGTAATCAAAATGAAAATAAATGATTTAAAGTTAAAACAAATATTATTATTTTGTAAAAGTTGTTTAAATGATTATCAAGATATTTTAAGTAAAGAAGATTTAGAAATAATTAAAAATTATCAAAACAATGAAGATAATTTATTAAAAATTGCTAAAAAGATTTGGGATTATGAATTAAATACTAATGAATATTTAGTTATATCTTGGAATAAATATACTTTTGATAAGAAAAAAAGAGGTATTGTTTTTGCGACAATTTCTAAAAAAGATGAAATAAATGCTTTTTGTAATTTAGATAGTGGTACTATTTATGAAATAACTTATGATGCCATCATTGGTGCTTTAAATAAAGATGCGGCGACTATCTTTGAAGATAAGGAAAATGAATTTACAATTGGTAAAATAAATGATAAATACATTAATTCTTATAATGGAGCGACAAAGTTAATAACCCCAAAACAATTAATAAACCAAAGCGAAAATAATTATCATTCTAAATATAATGAATTAATATTAGATGCCACCAAAATTAAAGAAATAGCTAAGTACAATAATAAAATTTAAACATACACTATTTTAGGTGATGTTATGTTAATAAGTTATACATCAAAAGAAGCAGATTTACTAGCGAGAATAATGCGGGCAGAAGCATTAGCTGAAGGAGACCTTGGCATGCTAATGGTTGGGAATGTTGTCGTAAATAGAGTTATAGCAAATTGTTACACTTTTAAAAATGTTGATACTCTAACTGATGTTATTTATCAACCCAACCAATTTGTAGGCACCAATAGTTCTTTATTTCAAGCAAGCCCAACAACATTAGAAAAAAATTTAGCTGATAGAATTTTAAGAGGCGAATATTATTATCCGGCAACTCATGCTTTATGGTTTTATGCCCCACCATCAAATTCTTCATGTGGATCTACTTGGTATTCCCAACCTCTAGCTGGAAGATATAAAAATCATTGTTTTTATAAACCAAAAAGTGGCGAATGTAATGAATTATATTAAAAAACATCCAAGCGGATGTTTTAATTTTTACTAACTTGAAATAATTCAACTTCAACAGATGTTTCTTGACCAAACAAATCAATATTAACAATTAAGCGATTATTTTCTAAATCAATATTAGATACTTCACCAGACATTCCTTTAAATGGTCCATCAACAATATTAACTTTATCACCAATAGCCATTTCTGATTCAATATCCATTCTACTTAAGCCCATATTAACTAAAATACGGTCAATTTCCTGAGGAAGAAGTGGTGTTGGTTTAGCACCTTTACCTGATGAACCAATAAATCCTGTAACTCCTGGAGTATTACGAACAATATACCAAGCTTCATCACTCATAATCATTTCCACTAAAACATAACCAGGAAACATCTTTTTCTTCTTTTCTTTTTTAACCCCATCTTTAACTTCAATTTCCGTTGTCTCAGGAACAATTACTCTAAAGATATAATCTTGAAAGCCCATTGATTCAGCTCTCATTAATAATTTTTCTTTAACACTTTCTTCATGTCCGCTATAAGTGTTAACAACATACCATAATTTTTCCATTATAAAGCCCCCTTTATTACTGATAAAACAAAACTAACTAATTCAAAGAAACCAATCATTAATAACACAATTACTATAGTCGCAACTGTATATTTAAATACTTCTTTTTTATTAGGAAAAACAACTTGTTTCATCTCACTTCTAACTTGTTTAAAATAACCTGGTTGTTTAGTCTTTTTTGCTTTCTTTTCTTTTTTACTTTTCTTTTCTTTTACATTCTTCTTCATAATTCACCTCAAATTAAAAAACACTTTCGTGTTTGTTAATGATAATTTATCATAACAAACTCTAAAATACAAGCATTTTAACTTAAATTCTTAAACTTTTCATAATATTTTAAAACTTCTTCTTTTAAAAATGGTTTAAATCCATTCTTTTTTAATTCAATTAAATTAGATAATTCTTTTTCAACTATCTCACTTAATTCTTCACTATAATGCATTCTTTTTTTATGAAATTTATATTCATTACGATCTAATACTCTAAAACTTCCATCAGGAAATACTCTTAAATCTAAATCATAATCAATATATTTAATGGTTCTTCCATCTATTAAATAAGGAGTAGCTATATTACAATAATAAAATAAACCACTATTTTTAAGTTGACCAATTATATTAAACCAGTGATTTTTAAAGAAGAACAAGACAGCTGGTTCATTAGTTCGATAACTACTTCCATCATGTTCAGTTAATTTAGTTTTATCATTAGCAACAATTAAATAATCATCACCAATTTCTAAAACTGTTGCTTCTTCACTAGTTTGTTCTAAATAACCATTATGTTTATAACATTCTATTTTTAATTTGTCGCCAATTTTTATCATAATTTCCTCTTCTCTAATCTCTATTATACAAAAATTTTATTAAAAAAAGAAGTTATTTTAAAACTTCTATCGCTTTATTTAATTGGGTATCAATTACATGTCCTTCTTCATCTTCTTCAAGTTTTACCGCATAATCAGGAAATAATCCCATTTCATCAATACATTCTCCACTAGGAGTATACCATTTAGCAGTTGTATATTTAACCATACTACCATCATCTAATGTTTTAGTTTGTTGAACTTTTCCTTTACCAAAAGTAGATGAACCAATCAAAGTAGCTCCATAACTTTCTTTTAAAGCAGACGCTAAAACTTCACTAGCACTTGCTGTTGAACCATTAATTAAAACAACAATCTTATAATCTCTTTTTTCATCAGTATCATCTTTATAAGTTTGATTTTTATCTTTTTCTTCTAATGAATAAATAGTTTTATCTTTTTCTAAGAACATAGACGCTATTTCACTAGCTCCAGATAAAAAACCACCCGTATTAGAACGCAAATCAATAATTAAAGAATTAATCCCTTTACTTTCAATTTCTTCTAAAGCTTTACGAAATTCAGAAGCTACATTATAAGTAAAAGTTGGTACATCAATATAACCTATATTATCAATAACTTCTCTAGTTAATGGTGAATTTATTTCTTCAGTTTTAACTCTAACTTCATGAGTTTCTTCTCCTCTTTTAACAACTAAAACATTTTCATTACCGTCTTTATCGATCATATTAGTAATATTTTCTTCACCAACATCTTTGCCATTAACTTTAATAATTAAATCATCTTCTTTTAAATCAACTTTAGATGCTGGAGTATCAGGATATATTTTATATATGCGATTATTGTTTATAACAGATATTCCTATACCTTTATAAGTACCACTAAGTTCTTTTTCTAAACTCTCAGTTTCATCTTTATCTAAATAAGTAGAATAATCTTCGCCTAAATAATCAACCATAGCTTTAATAGCCGAATCAAGCATCTTACCCTTATCTATATCTTCATAATAATCTTTATTTAAATTAGCATATACTTTTAAAAACTCTTTTAAATCTTTATCTTTATTAATATTAACGGCACCATTCTCTAAAACATTATTATTATAGATAATTATTCCAGTAGTTAAACTAGTAGTAATAGCAGTCACTAATACAATAATAATTATTTCTTTAATACTTAAGCCATATTTATTCTTCATCAAATCATTCCTATTCTCTATTAATCATAACGCATTTAAAACAAAAAAGAAAGATTAATATCAAACGTATATTTTCCTTTGTAAACAAAAATTACTTAAAATTGATAATTATTAAAAAAAATATTATAAATTTTCTTGTTCTATAACTGAATAATTAAATTTATAACACTTTAAAGAGTGTGATATAAGTTATCAACATAATAAGGTTAACAGATTGTCCTTTTAACTATGTTTTTAAACATCTTATTTTTTCTTCTTGATGATTTACTATATGTCCTTTAGCCATTGCCATCATTGCTATCATCATTAAATCTATCATTACTGTTGCTTTTTTTAAGCCTCTGACTTTATGATTCTCTAAATTAAAATCTCGATCAAATCTTCCATTTATTCTTTCTAATGCTGTTCTTTTATTATAGATTCTTTTCCATTTTTTACTATCTCTTGCTATTGGTGTAAATATTCTACTATCATAATTTATATCTATACTGATATTACATTCGATGAAGCAAGTGCCTATAATAAAGATGGTACAATTAAGAAAAATTTTATTCCAAAATATCTAAATGAACAATTATTAATAAAGCAACTTGGTCATATAGATGAATTAGTTGTTAGTGGGTATCATTCTAGCGATTGTGTAAAAAGAATTGGATAAACAGCTTTAATATGGGCATAAATGTAATTATTGACTTAGATTTAACTGATTTATTTTTTTCTCTTTATAGACATAATGAATATTTTCAAATAAACCAATATGATCCCAAAAGATATAAAAAATATATGGAACAAAAATTAGAGCAACAAGGCGCAAAAAAAGAATTCATAGAACAAGAATTTCAAAAAATATATGAAAATCCCATTTATGGATTCTATACTGAAGATACATCTAAACTTTAAAAATAAAAATATTGTTCAAAACTAACTATTTTTTTGATTATCTTTAATATTCATAACATAATTATTACCATGTAATGATACAATTAAATCTATTTTATCAGCACTTTCTACATTACTATCAACCGCTAATAACCAAACATCATGCAATTCATTAGGTGTTAAACTATCTACACTATATGTTTTAGTTTCATTATTTTTTTTTGTTCTAATTGTTACAAAATCATTTATAAAACTATTTGAACTTTTTTTAGTTTGATAATAATAACATGTTTTATCTAATTGAAAATAAACATCTAAAGCTAAGACTTTTTTATTTGTTCCATATTTAGTTGGATCAATATTAACTGTTTTACTAATATTTTGGCAAACATCTTTACTAGTACATTTTTTATATTGATAATCATAAGAATTAACAAAACTATAACTTTTTATTTGCAATTCAGTAACATTTAATCTTGTATCTGATAAATCTAGTATCTTTCCTTGTTCATATTTTTTAATTTCTTTTTTCTCAACAATAGTATCATAATTTAATCTAATACTTTTATATATTGGCGTTACCCCAATTAAAGTATTTTCTAAAGACTCTAAAATTCTTAAATCATAATGAGTATTTAAGTTATCAACTTCATAAACTAAGACATATACTCCGCTTTTTTCTCCTTCAATATTCATATCTCTAGTATAAGCTATACCAAGATCCGGAAAAAATGTTCCCCTATCTAAAGAAGGCATAATATAATCATTATTAACTAATATTTTAAAATTCTCATAATCTAATCTTGCGCTTTCTTTATTAGTATTAGTTATATCTAACGCTACAGCTAAATAATATTTGTCTTTAGATATTATTTTACCATTAGGATGCATATTAGTAAGAACACTATCAACAACTTTAATCATTAAACCATTATGATTCATTCTTTGTTGCTGGCCATAAGATTTATGGTATACTCCAAAATTTAAATATAAAATTCCAACTACCCCAACCATTAAACCAATTAACAAAAAGAAAAACGCAAATTTATTTTCTAAAAAATAATATCTAAATTCTCTTTTAAATCTTCGCCATCCTCTTTGATATTTATAATTATTTTTTCCAAAAGTTAATTCAAATTCTTCTTGATCTAAATCCGTAATTTCTAGTTCTTTAACATCAGTTTCAAAATCAAACTTCTTGATATCAAAGCCAATTCCTCTTAATAAAGCATAAACAAAAAAGAATATTTGAGGAAGATAAAAAACAAAAGTTATATCGCGAAAAGCTCTAGCCGCTTGAGAAGAAAATGTTCCTTCTTCTATTATATTTAACGTATTATTAGTAATTATAGTACATACTAATATTGCAATATAAAAAATAATTATTCCTAAATATAATTTAGTACTTTTTTCTTTTTGTTTCATCAAAAATACTACAGCAATATTAATTAATAAAACTATAATTATAACAATATATATTAAAGAATGAATATAATTACTAGCTATATTTAATTCATTAGTTGTATAACCAGCACTTACATATTCATTAAAAAATTGATTTATACTCCCCGTTTGAAATAATAAATATAAAAAGAGGATACTTAAGATTAAATGAATTAATTTAAAATGTTTAATCAAAAACGCATAAGGTTTTTTTAATATCACTTTAGTCCCTCCTTTTTTACTGATATAAATATATCATAACAGCCAAAAAAATGCTATTAAAAAAAGCATCTTAATAACAATGTCATTAGCTTAAGAGATAAAAGTACTAAAAACTTTATCTTTTTTTGTAAAAAAATAGTTGTTAGTAAAAAATACTAATTTTAGGCATAGTTCCCCTTACCCCAAACTTAATAGGCTTTAAAAATATTAAAAAGATTTTCTTTTATTTATAGGATGTTTATTTTTTATAGAGTTGTTTCTAGAATAATGACGATTTTCTCTTATCGGGACTATATTTTTTAATATATTATCAAATAATATATTCTCCAATTTTTCTTTCTCTTGGTTATCTTCTTCTATTAATATTTTTACTAAAAATCTTTTTACAAAACCAACTGCCATATTAATATTTATTTTCACTAAATTTTAATTTCCTTTTGGAAACAGAAACCCAATAGTATGAATTTAATGGCTTGAGCCAGTTAGCATTTAAGCCAACTGGCAAATCTAAGCCTATCATACCATTGCCTATTTCCAAAAGTTTGCTCAAAATTTAGATGAAAATAAATATTAAACAAATTTCAAAATTATTTTATTATCTTAACTAATTTAATTTTTTCAAAATCGCAAAAAATTGATGAAAATAAATTAAAAATTAACATGTATGCATTGATTTTTGTTCTAGCTTTAAAAAGTTTTTATTTAATCTTATTACAAATTTTTTATCATTCTTTAAACTATGATACATATATGATAATGAGATATATCCTCTATCTCTAATATTTATTACTTGATAATTAGTTATTATTTCATCTACAACTTTCATATGCCTTTCTGCTAATTCTAGTTCACTATGTCTATATTCTTCTATTTCAGTATCTAATACATAACAATTTAGAA
This sequence comes from uncultured Bacilli bacterium, assembly GCA_947626445.1. Taxonomy (GTDB): domain Bacteria; phylum Bacillota_I; class Bacilli_A; order RF39; family UBA660; genus Ventrenecus. Next base: position 12,966 of record CANQSC010000005.1, on the reverse strand, counting down.
CATCATAACAATTCGATAATTTTATTCTTGCAACATTTCCAGCATTTTTACCTGTTGTTTTTGTTTTATATCTTTCTCTAGTTATTGGTGTATTAGGTACTTCACAATCACTTCCATCTATTGCTGTTAATACATATCCTTTATATGTTTTTACTTCTTTTGGAAATAATTTATAAAAATCTTTTAATGATTCCTTATTTAATTATTTAAATACTTCTTCATTTAATTTTTCTCTTTGTTTTAATAATGCTGGTGAACTTACTTCATCCAAGCTATACTCTTGTATAAAATCATATAGTTCCATTTTTGTTGTTTTACCTCTATTATTAAGGGAATAATATATTAAATCTCTTGGTGTTATTTTTCTATTTCTTGTAAAATCTTTAATGTTTTTTCGACACTTATTATATATTTCTCCGTCCTTAATTTCCTTTCTTATTTTGTTTATATTATAACTCTTATACTTCATCTTTACCTCTCTTTTTATTCGCTTTTATCATATCAAAAAAATGCAACATTTTACAGTTACATTTCTTAAGTTAATGACATTGTCTTAATAATGCTATTTTTTGTTAACTAATATTTGACCTTCAGATAAATAAATAGTTTTATTATTATCTAATAAATTAGGTACATTAGTTTTAAACATTGTTGAAACTGTATCTAATGTATCTCCTTCTTTAGTTATATAATAACTATAATTATTTTTAGGTATTAAAATTTCTTGATTAGGATATATATAGTCTTCCATATTTAAACCATTCATACTAGCAAGTAATTCAGGATTAATATTATATTTTCTTGCTATACCATATAGAGTATCCCCTGATACATTTTTTATGTAGTATTTTTAAATGTAAATATAATATCTATCCTCTTATCTTGATAGATATAGATTTTTTCAACTAAATTTATGATTAATTCTCTAGTCGGATTTTCTAATGATAAAAACTCACTAATATATTTTTCTATTTTTTTATTATCTATTTTTTTTGAATCTTGATTTTTATTTTTAAAATTATCAATATTATTTTTATTATCATCTATTTCTTTTTTTATATTTTCACTTATCCTTAAATATTGAGATTCGTCAATGATACCTTTTAGTCTATCCATATAAGTTTTATCTAAATTTTCAGTTAGTTTATTATTTGTAAGTTCTAAACTTTCAATTTGCTTTTTTAATTTTAAAGTATTATCAACAAAATCTATATTTCCTATAGAATCTTTTATTTTTCTTTTATCTAAATATTTTTCGCATACATCCTTAATATTATCTAAAATAACTTTTTCTAATGTTTCATAATTATTAGTATGTGTAGTACAAACATGGTATTTTGAATAAGTCCTATAATAATCACAAGTAGTATAACTTCTTCCTGTTTTATTTTGATATCTTATTGTTATTCGATGCTTGCAATCTCCACAATATAAAAGTCCATCTAATAAATAAAATCTTTTCTTCTCGGGTCTTTTAACATTTTTAGGTAGTAGTGTTTGAATATAATTAAAAGTATCTCTATCTATTATTGCTTCATGAGTATTTTGGACAATGATATAATCTTTAGGATTGTTTTTAACGGTCTTTTTCAGTTTATAATTTATTTTTTTAGTTTTTCCTTGAACGGAATCTCCTACATAGATTTGATTCGTTAGAATTGATTTTATTGTTGTATCAACCCACACACCTTGTTCCTGGGAAATACATTTGCTACTACATTTTGTATTCCACATATAATTATAATAAGATGCTGGAGTCTTAATTTTTCTTTTGGTAAGTTCTTGAGCTATATAATGATAAGTATTACCCTGAAGTGCTAAAGCAAATATTAACTTAACAGTCTCTGCTTGTTCTTCATTTATTATTAAATGATTTTTATTATTTTGATCTTTCTTATATCCAAAAGGGCATCTACCAGATACATATAGACCATCTTTCATTCTTGAATATAAACTTGTTTTAACTTTTTTTGAAATATCTTTTGCATACATATCATTCATTATGGCTTTAAAAGGTGCAATATCATTATTGGTATTGTCTATAAATGTATCTATTCCATCATTAATAGCAATATATCTTATATTATTATTTGGGAAATACTTTTCTATTAATTCTCCTGTTCCTATATAATCTCTACCTAATCTTGACATATCTTTAGTAATAATCATATTTATTTTACCAAGTTCAATATCTTTGATCATTCTTTTAAAAGCAGGTCTATCAAAATTAGTTCCTGTAAATCCATCATCGACATATTCATCTATAATACTATAATTGTTTTCTTTAACATATTGATTAAGTAAAGCTCTTTGACTAACAATACTATCAGATTCAATATTTCCATCATCCCTTGATAATCTTATGTAAAGCCCTACATTAAAACTACTATTCCCATTCATTAATTTATACTCCTTTCACTTTGGGAATAATGAGTATGCTTGAATGGTATCTCCTTATTTAAAATATTGCAAGTCATATATTGTTTTTCTAATTCTATTTTTAATACATTAGTTATTATTTCATTTAAAGATTTTCCATTTTCTTTAAATTTTAAATTAACTTTGTATTTAACCATAGAGTTTTATACCTCCATTAAATTCTATGGCTTCGTTTTTTAAATTAGTAATATTATTTGGTGTAATAATACATCTAACAATATTACTTATTATCATAAACCTCCTGATTGTTCATTTTTTGATTAAATAATTTTTCTTTTAAATTAAAATTAAACTTTCTCATTCATATCGTCTCCTTTCGAGATGCATGATACCTCTTCTAAAAACAAGAGTCAAGCCATTAAATATAGAAAGTTTTGTCTACCATCCTATAAAACTTGCAAATGCATTAATTTTTAAAAGAGCAGGATAAGATGTTTACACATCAATACTAAACTTTTCCTTATTTCATAAGGATTTAGTGATATGTAAAACTTATTTCGTACTTACGAAATTCATCCTACTTAATAGGTTGATATAAAGGATAAACTAAATAATATCATTATATTAGAGCATAAAAAATCATCCTAATTTTTGATTTCTAACAAATTATATAGGATGTTTTTATTTATTTTTTTACAATTCTACTTTCTAACTTTTCATCATAATAACTAAACATTTTATTAATTATATTATCTCCAAGTTGAGTAATTTTTGAAAAATCAGACATTAAATTTTTAAATTGTATATCACTTAATGTTTCTGATAAATATTTTATAGATAAATAACATAAGTCATATCCATTATAATCTTCATTAACAAATGACTTTCCATGTTTTAAAGCATCCATCTTTGGTATTGTTTTTGTTTTTTCTCTTACATTAAAATAAAATTCTTTAAACGTATCTTCCGTTAAATAATCTTTTTCTCCTGACATAAATTGTGCCATGCCTTCAACATACCAAACTATTCTTTTTGAATAATCATTATTCAATATACATTTCATATATAAAATATGAAATAACTCATGACTAGCAGTATATAATCTTTTTAATTGAAATTTAGGATTCACACAAGCATTAATCATTCCTTTGTCATAAGTTCCTCTAGCATATTCAGGGTAAGAATCCCTTTCACCTCTTAAATTTCCTAAAATCTTCTATGTTATCAAAATAATTTACAACTATTTGTTCATTATTAGAAATATCAAAAAATAAATTAAATTCTTTTATTTTTTGATTAAGTAAAGTTATAGTTACTTCTGCTAAATCTTCTAAACTTTCTGAATAATTTATTTTACATAAACTTGTTTCTAATTTTTTTCCATCTTATCTTTCACTATTATTTATCAATTTCTTCTACTTCTTTTTTTAACATTTCTAAATAATCTTGCTCAGCAGTAGTTAAATGTTTTTGTATATATTTGTCATATTCTTCATGTGCTTTTTTTAATGCTTGTTCATGAGAAATTTTTCCACAACCTTTTAATATATCTTTTCTAGTCATTTTTAAAAATGAGTCTAATTCATTAATCCAATCTTGCATAGTCATTGGATGTCTATCTAAGGCATTAATTTCAGCAACATCTAAATATGCTGATACCATTCTATTTAAGATATTAAGCTCTTCTTCAGTTAAATAATTTTTAGCAATTTCAGTTTCACTTCTAGTCGGATAATCGCCTTTAAAATTTGTAAGTCCTAATTTTTCTTTATTAGAATCAACTCTATAAAATATTACCTCAGCAGCAGTGTGCCCATGAGCCCCGTAGTGCATTTTATTTTGTACGGTTTTAAAGAAGTCAATTGATAATTTATCTTTAGGATTATAATCAATACTTGTTGCGTATATATCTAATACTTTTCTCCAAAAAACTTTTTCAGAAGACCTAATATCACGAATTCTAGCAAGTAATTCTTCGAAATAAGGATTCATCCCATTATTTTTTAATCTTTCATCATTTAAAGAAAAACCTTTAACCATATACTCTTTTAAAACTTTTGTTGCCCATATTCTAAATTCAGTTGCTTTTTTAGAATTGATTCTATATCCGATAGCAATAATTGCATCTAAATTATAATGTAAAACATTATATTTCTTACCATCACTGGCAGTTGTTAAGAATTTCTTAACAACTGAATCTTTTTCTAATTCTCCCTCATCAAAAATATTTTTTAGGTGCATTGAAATATTATTTTTAGTAGTATCATAAAGATTAGCTATTAGATCTTGACTCATCCAGATATCATCTTCTAGTATATTAACATCAACTTTTACATTACCATCTTTTGATACATATATAATCATGTTATTTTTCATAGTTAATTTCCCTTCTTTATTTTAAAATGTTCATAAAAATTTTATCAAAATTATTCATAGTCTCTTTAGAAAAAGTAATTTCTTTTTTTTCTATTCTTTCTAATAACTGTTTTGAATAATAGTTTTTAAGATTTTCATAATCTGGCTGTTTAATAAATTTATCATAATCATCTTTGCTAAATACATTTTCTATCATATGATTTGCTTTTTTATCAAGCACATTAGTTCCATCAGTAAAAGAAATATCATATTTTGAAACATTTAATTTGTTCAATAATTTTTGATATTCTGTTCTTCCTTGCTTGTCATTATCTAATATGATAGCATAGTCACAACCCCAACCAATTAATATAGATATAATTCTATTAATATTATCTACACCCATTGACGGAATAATATAAGGTGTGTTTTTAACATTTAACTTTTTTTGTGAAAGATATGCTTGTATATAATTATAATCAGAAGGTCCTTCTACTACTATATTTTTTTTTGTACTTGATGGTCCAAAATTATATTTATAATCAAAACCCATAGCATCATAAATTGGCGTCATAGTATCTATTTTAGTTTTATCAGAATCTGGAAATGAATGAAACTTATTGTATATATATGTATATCCGTTATCATCTTTAGAAACTAATCTTACATAATTTAAATTGCTTAGATCAAGCATATATGGAGAGTGAGTTGTATATATAATTTGATTTTCTTTCTTTGATAAATCTTTAAAAAAAGATATTAATTCTTTTTGAGCATTAACATGTAATTTAGTTCCAGGCTCATCCATTATGTATATTACATTATTATCATCCAAATTCTCGGCCTGCATTTTTACAAAAGTATTAAAATACCATTTTAATCCTTGACTTCTTTCATCATAGCTCATATATGTACCTGTAGTATCGAAAAGTAGTGAAACACTAGATTCATGAAAATCAAACTCTACACTAACTTGTTCTTGAGTATAAAATTTGTTAAATTTATCAACTAAATTATTTTTTAAACTAGCATTATAATTTTTTTCCATTTGTTTTTTAATTGCGTTATCAGTATTGTCCCAATAACTAATAAATTTTTGAAAATCAATATTGGCTGCTACTAACATTTTTTCTAACATTTGTACTTCAGGTGTATTTTCATTTTCTATCTCATCATGCGTATATTCAGATTTCAAAGTATAGTCATCTATAAAGAAAAAATGTGGAAGATAATTATGGTATAAATTCAATATTTTTTTACACTTCTTTAAATTTTCAGTTAGTTCTTCCTTGAAATCATCGTATGAACTGTTTTCTAATTTTGTAATAAGTTCATCAATATATTTAAAATTTATAAATACTTTGTTTTCAGCATTTTTTAAGTTCTCAAGAAAATTATTAAAATTCTTTCTATCTTTTTCTTCTTTCCAATTTATAGTGTTATTTTCAATAATGTCTAATACAGTATTTCTAGCAGTAATAAATTCTTTATTATTTTTAATACTTTCTGAAAATCCACCTTCATATTTTATGTCATAGTATGAATCAATATTTATTTTAATTTTCGATAGTTTTTCATCTTTTTTTAGTTCACTTTTATATGGTTCAAGTTCCAACTCAACACTAACGGGAGAAGTTAAATCCATTTTATTTTTTCTTTCAAAGTATCCATTTTCAGAAAATCCGGTTAAATCAATTCCACTAAGTGCTTCTACAACATTAGATTTACCAGATTCATTTTTTCCGACTATAATATTAATATCATCTATTGTTAAAATATTTTTTTCTTTTCCAATTGATTTATAGTTATTTATTTTGATCATATTCACTTTCATAAAACCATACTCCATTCAAAGTCATTTATCGATATAATTATAACAAAAAAAGACGATTTTTTCTCGTCTTTTACAGTATTTTTTTTCTCGTCTTTTACAGTATTTTTCTTTAATTTATATAACATAACCCATTATTCCCCATAAAAATCGTATCGCCTCTTTCAATGGTATAAGTATTATAATAACTTGGATCACTTACTGGTACTTTAATTTGTCTTCCACTTCTAACTTCATCTTCACTACTAATATGATTTAATTCCATAATCATTTTTTTATCTAAATGAAGATTATTACATATTGTATCTAAATTTTCCCCATCTTCTAAAATATAATGTTCATACATCTTTATCACTCCTAGTATAAAGTATGTCAATTTTCTAAAAGTGGTACAAATATCTAGAAAATAAAAATAGTATTTAAATTATTAAAATTCCATTCAAATTTACTTAATAATTTAACTTCTCCAAAAGTAAAAGAATACTCATATAAAACATCATCAATTAAATAATATACAGTATCATTATTAAAACCAATAATTTTAACATCTTCATTTTTAAGTTTAATATAATTATCTAAAATATTAGCTTTTAAACCTTTATCACTAGTAAAAGTAATTGAATTTAATCCCTTAAATTCTTTTTCTTCACTAATTTTATTTAAACTTAACTTAAGCCATTCATTATCATAAAATAGACCATTCTTATTTTTACTTCCAATTTTTTCAATTTTCTTTTTAGCTAAATTAAGCTTCCATTCAATCTCTTCATGTTTATCTAATAAATATACTTCATTATTTATTATTCCTAAAACAACACTATCAAAATAAATAGTTTTATCTAAATCCCAAGTACTTACTTTACCATTTAAAGCATTAATTAAATATACTTTAGAAAAATAATAATTAGAATCATAATCAGGTACAAATAAATAGTTATCAGTTTTAATAATTAATTTAGGGTCATAAACATCTTTATCAAATAAATCAATTTTCTCATTTTTAGTAGAACTTAAATAATCAAAACCTCGATAATTCCATAAATAATAATTATGATAAAAATAATTATAAATGGTAATATCATTATATTTAGTTTCTTCTTCATAAGTTATATTTGGTAAATTAAAATTAGATTTCATTTCCTCACTAGTTAATAAGTAAGATACTTGTTCACCATTACTTCGACATAAAGGATAAAAGTTTAAATAGTCACTTTTAATAACTAAACAGGTCTCATTATCATTCTTTAAAATATCAATTTTTTTAACTAACTTCTTTTGCCAAGAATAATCTTTATAAAGAGCATAAACATAATCTTCATCTAAATAATTAAAATGAAATAAATAACTATTTTGTTCTTTATTATATGATTCTTTAATTAAAACATCATCTCTAGAATATTCTTTACTATAATTTTTAACTTTAAAAAAATTATAACAACTAATTACCACAATTAATAAAACAAATACTAATAGATAAAATCTTCTTTTTAATTTAGTCTTTTTCAACTCTTCGGTAGCCATATTTTTTCTTTTCTTCCATCATAAATTCAGTTATAGTTGTTTCAATTTCAATTAAAGATTTTTTATCTAAATTAGTAAGAATAACGGTTTCTTTAACTGTATCAATTGTTACTTTACCCCATAATAATCCTCTAAAGATTTGCATATCATTAAATAAATCAGGAGTAATGGAATTAAGACTATAACCAAATAAAACTCTTTTTTGGCCAATTAAAATTCGTTTATTGGTTAAAACCACAACAGCTGTTGTAAAAAAATCTAGAAAGCTATCATTTTTTTGACCTGCAAAAGCATAAAGGATTTCTTCATCAGGATTTAAATGTTCTTCGACGATACTTGAATTTTGATACAACCGCCAAGCAATTGTCTGAGGATACTTTTTTTTAAACTCTTTTACTTTTTCAAAACAAGACATATTATCAACTCCTATTTATATTATAAAACAAAAAAGAAGAAAAATCTTCTTAAACTTTTTTAGTATTACCTGTGAAGGTCCAACCATCTAATCTTCTTGATGCACTCCAAATGACTTCTTCATTTAATACACTACCAGCTATTTTAGTAGCTCGAATAGTTTCGGTATTTGTATATTTATAACAATAATTGCCCGCTAATTCATAACCACTTGGACATTTATAACCTTTAAATGTTGAAACAGATGCTGTGATACAACGGTCATTATCTAAAACGGCATCATCATCATGACAATAATAATAACCAGGTGTTACTACTTTCTTACGACATTTAGTAGATGAACCACTACCAATTTTATCATAACCATCTGGACAAGCATATCCATCTTTAGATACGGTTGTAGAGGCCTTAGTTGTTATTAAACATTTTTTATCAGCTGTTACTGTACTTCCTGCTTTACAATAATATGTTTTAGATACCGTTTTTGTAGCACTAATAGTTCTTGTACAATTATTACCATTTTTAACATAACCACTTGGACATGAACTAGAACCACTAGATATTTTTACAGCATTTTTATATGTAACACATTGTTTACCTTGTAAGGTACCTTCACTACAAGAATATTTAAAATAATTTTCATGATAATAACGGCATACGCCATTACCAGCATAAACACCTGCAACACAAGAATAATTTTTAAGAGTTCTTGTATATTTACGATAACGATATTTACCATTTTTAGTTTTACCAATATAAACATATTTAGTTTTAGTAGTATTCGTCTTTGTTTTCTTAGATTCAACAATTCCTTTATCTTTCCAAGCACTATAATTAGGAGTAGCATTTATCTCAATATAACACATCTTTTTACTACTATCATATTTTCCCGCTTTACAAGAAACATTAGCATTTTTAATAATCTGACAACGATTATCACTAGATATTGTTCCACTATAACATTTATAAATAGCGTTTTTAACATTCATCGGTTCAGTCTTAACACATTTAGTATTAACTAAAGTATAACCATCAGGACATGAATAAGTATATTTATTTTTAGAATAAGGATTTTCTAATTTTTCACATTTATTATTGACTAAATTATAACCATTTGGACATGTTAAGGCAACACGACTGTCTCTTAAAGGTTCAGTATATTCATAATCAACTTCTTCACGATGATAACTAGCCGGAATATTTTTAGCAGGCTTAATATTATAAATAGGTACAGCACTAGCTTTTAAAACCGCAACATTACTATAACATTTAGTTCCAACTAACGTAAAACCATCAGGACATTCATAACGAGCTTCAGCTTGAATCGTTCTTCGTTGTTCATACATTGTTGTTTCTCCTTCACTAGGAGACACAGTATTACTTATTTTTTCAGTTTCTTTACTATTACTACTTCCTTTGTTTTTTAAAGAACTATAATTTAAAACATAATTTTCTGTTTTACTTTTTTTACCACAAGTTAAACTAACCTCTAAATTATATTTAACATCACTAACTTTAGTAACGGCAATATAACTAGCTTCTTTATCACATATTACTTTTTTAGATAATTTTAATTCTTCAATCATATCAGAAGCAATCATATCCCCTAAAGATATATCAATTTCTTCATTTTCTTCTACAGGACGATTTTCTTCTTCTTTAAAATAAGTATAAGCACTAGAACGCATAAGTTCGATATTTTTATTAAGAGTTTTATTTTCTCCACTTTTTTTAATATTTGTTATCGCAAAAATCAATAAAAAGATAAAGCCAATTAAAATCAATAATTTAATCGCAATTGATACCCAATCAGGATGAATACTAACTTTACTTTCTTCTTTGATTACTTCTTTAGTTTCAACTTCATTTTCAACTTCTTTTTTCTTCATAGCTATCCCCCATTTAATTAAGGTTTATAATACACTAGAACAAGTTAAAAGTCAAGTTGTTGCATATTATTATATTTTGTGTTAAAATGTTAAGCACATGGGGTAGCACATGGTATCGACAGCAATAACTAGATAAGACGGCAAGTAGTAGGCATACTTAAAATGCATCAAAAAAATAAACGGAGAAAATTACGTTTCCGCTTCTTTTGCTCCTGTAGCAGCCTAGTTTAAGGTATAAGAAGGCTCTTATTTACTTTATCTTATGGGGTAAATATAGGGTTCATAAACATAAGATATATAATAATTTTTTTCTTAGAAATTATTAAGAATTTTTATAAGAATCGTATTAGTTTTTGGTGAGTTAGATCCGTAACTAATATTAAATTTAATTCTAACTAAACTTGTAGATGTTTTATAATAGAATTGTTTGGACAGGGGTTCGATTCCCCTCTACTCCACCAGATTGATAGGAAACTCGAACTATTTATAATTCGAGTATGTATAACGTTATAACGTAAAGACAACTTGCAAAAAAGTTGTTTTTATGTTATTATAAATATATCAAGGGAACTTGAATAAAATAAAAAAAGGATACATTTGATTGCAGGAATCAGATGTTATCCCTTATGGAGTGCATCTGAAATCAACGATTGTTGAGATCAGATGTTTTTATTATCTAAATAGTAAGGTGATTACTATGAAGAATAATAGTAGGATTATAATAAATAGAGATGCTTCTCTTTTTGTCATAATGAACCACCTTTCTCTTATCTTTTGATAATTGAAAGGGAAAACATCTGATATATTTCAAATGTATCCATGAACATTATATCAAACGTTTGTTCTTGACACAATAATTTTATATAAAAACATTGACAATTTAAAAAACATACTTGCTTATTGTCATAGACAATATTTCATATAATTTTAGGAGGCTTTAAATGATTTATTTAACAGAAAATGATAAATTAATAATTAATAATTGTTATCAAAAATTTTTACAATCTTTAAAAGAAGATATACAAAGTCATTGTATAAAAGACAGTTTGGATTGTTATTCAATAATAGTTAAATTACTTAAAAATGGACACTTTAGTTTTAATAGTGATATGAAATATTCATCATCATTTAATTACTTAAATTTACCTAATATGGCTGAAGAGGCACAAGTGATGTATGGAGTAGGATGTTGCCGACATATAAATTTATTAATAAATGATATCATGAAAATATTAGGTTTTAATTCGAATTTATTATACGTAAAAGTTGATGAAACAGATACTTGGCATAGGGCGACACCTCTTACAGCTAATCATGTAGTTGTTACTTTAAAGGATAATAACAATGAATATTTATTTGATGCTTATAATAACTTTGTCTTTAGAATAGTAAACTATGATTTAGAACCAGTAGAACTAAAAATTATGGATGATACATTAATGACTAAATATCCAGATGATAATGTAAAAGAAATTGGGTTAGTACTCAAAAAATATTATAAATTACAGGAATTAGGTGTAAATCAAATATATGATTATAGTTATTAAATAAAAGTTGTCGTACTCCTTCCTTTAGGGCACCAATGAAGTATTAAACAAACTTTTTGTTTGTTCGTTGATATTTTGGAAGAGGTTAATACTCTTCCTTTTTGATACATTTTTATTTAATTACTGCATATAATAATATTAGATACTTGACGTACGTAAAAAAGTACGTTATAATGTAAATGAGGTGATTAATAATGAGTACAATAAATATAACTAATGCTAGAGCAAGCTTATACCAATTGGTATCAGATGTTAATGTAGGTTTTAATCCTATTACTATTGTAAATAATAAGGGAAAAAATGCTGTATTAATATCTGAAGATGAATGGAAAAATATTGAAGAAACATTATTTTTATCAAGCATTCCAGGTTATGTAAACAATATTAATAATATAAGAAAAAATGAAAATTGGGAATCAGCAAAAAAATATGAAAAGGATGAAGAATGGTAAATATATATACAATTAAGTTTTCTAAACAGGCAGAAAAAGATAAATTAAAACTAAAAAATTCTAATCTTGATAAAAATTGTAAAAATATATTAAATCTAATGATGGAAAATCCTTTTTGTTATCCACCATCATATGAAAAATTAACTGGTGAATTATCAGGACTTTATTCTAGAAGAATTAATAGACAACATCGAATTGTTTATGAAGTAGATGAAGAAAAAAAAGAAATTCATATTATTAGAATGTGGACTCATTATGATAAAATTTAGTTATTTAGTAGTATAACAATTAAAAATCCATAACTAAAAACATAACAGTTTGTTTTTAGATTAGTCAGCTCCACCATTGAGGAATCGAACCTTTTTCGGATATTGATATAAAAAGATAGCCCCTTAAGTTATTTTGATACACTTGTCAAAATACCTAAGGGGTTAATGATTTTGTCAAAGACAAAATATAAGATAAAAAAGATAATTTTGAGATAGGATATTGACAAAAATAGTTACTATTCACGGCCACGTCAAAAGAAGTGAATTAATCACTATCTTTTTTTTCATCATCTTTAGGCAAAATATCAT
>CANQSC010000004.1 GCA_947626445.1 uncultured Bacilli bacterium | reverse complement strand
GAGATATAGAAATAGAATGGAACATTGAATTTTAAGAAATAATGATATTTTTGGACTTTTCCTATTCCTGCACACGGCGGAAGTGATCCTGGCACATCTAGTAATGGTATAGTTGAAAAAGATTATACATTAAAAATAAGTAAATATTTAAAAAATAGATTTGATGATTTGGGAATAGAAAGTTCATTAACCAGAACTGGAGATGAAACTTTAGGACCTAAAGATAGACCTAATCGTGTTCAAAGCTTTTATGGAAAAGGTAATGATGTAATAGTATTATCTAATCACATAAATGCTGGAGGTGGAGATAGTCATTGTGTACCAAATTAAATTCAATTCAATATTTTTATAAATAAGCATAAACCTCGGTAATTGATTGCTAATTACCGAGGTTTATGTATAATTGAAGATTATATAAGTTTAGAAATAAAAAAGTATAAAAAATTGCCATAGAATGGTATAATAAGCGTAATATTAAATTTGAAAGAGGAGTGTTTGAAAATGGATGAAATATTTACTTTTAGAATTGGAATAGAAGGGTTAGAAAATAAAATATGGAGAGAAATTGAAATACCTTGTAGAAGAACATTAGCAGATCTAGCATATACTATACTTGCCTCATTTAATTCACTTGCTTATCATTTGTATGACATTAAATACAAAGATTATTTGTTTGATTGTTGGGTTTGTCCTCAAGAAGATCCCAACTTTCATGAGTTATATGATGCTGTTATAACAAAATTAAGTGAATTAAAATTAGAAAAGAATGATACCATGAAAATGGAATATGACACTGGATCTACAACTACTTTCAATATCAAATATTTAGGTTCAAGACAGTTAAAAAAATACAAAGAACAAGACCTTTATCCATTAGTAGTTAATGGTGAAGGATTAGGAATGCTTGATGATATGAGTGATTTTGAATTAAAAGATATTGTTGAAGATATAGATAAATTAGGTTATTCTAATCATCACTTTACTCCTGGATATGAAACAACTAGAAAATATGATTATAGAAAGTATAATATTAAAAAGGATAATAGAGAATTAAAAGGGAAAATATTAACAATTAAAAATGGTTATGAAGTTAGAGATTAATATATAGGTAGTGTTATGGATAAAAAAGATTTAGATGAATTATTGGGAAAATTATGTGAAAAAAGTTCAAAAGAACGAATTAAAACCTTTTTGTTTAGGGTACTTGAAAAATTATCAGATAGTCAAAATAAGGAAATAATAGAACTTATTAACGAAGTCTTTAAAGATGAAATAGAGAGTATCAATTTAGATGATTTGGATAGAACAATAGAAAAAATTGAAGAACAATTTGATTTAATTAATAATGGTGAATTACAATTTCATTGTGAAACATATGAAACTGGTGATTATGACTACTATGGCGATGATTACGAAACACATTATTATGATTCTGAAAATGTTAGTAGTATTATATTAAATGCTTATAACTTAGCTTCTATATTAATTGCAAAAAAGGATTATAAAAATGCAAAAAAGATTTTAGATTTAATTATTTATACTCATTATTTTGTTTTAGAAGATGATAGTTTTGATATTTTGATTTATGATATAGATACTATTATATCTTTTGAATTAGTTAATTTAGATATAAATAAAATATGTTTAACTTTATTACTTATTACCATATTAATTAGCAAGAATAAATTTGAAGAAATATATAATTATTATAAGTTTTATATTTTTAAAGATATTAAACTTGAAGATTCTTTTAGTTTAGGATTAGAAAAAATTAAAGATTTAGATAAATTTTTAAAAAATTGGATCCAATTTTTATCTCAAAAAAATGATGATATTTCTTTTAAATTATTAATCAATTATTTAGAATATAGTAATTATGATAACTATAAAAAGATGTTAGAAATGAATAAGGTAACACATCCTAAATTATGTATAATTATCTTGAAAAAAATATATGAATTAAAAAAATATGAAGAAGTTATTGAAATATGTGAAAGCATAATTAATGAAGTTGATGATAGTATAAGAAGAGATATTGCATTACTTTTAGCTGAGTCTTATAAAAAATTTGATTCGGATTTTGACATTAGTGAATTGTTATACATAGCATTTGAATCTAGTCATGATGAATCTGATTTAATAAGGATTATAAATAATGATTATTTAGAGAAATATAAAGAAGAAATAGATTTTATAAAAAAAGATCCATGTAAGAACGTAAATGGTAATGCTTTAGTATTGTTTAGTTATTTTTTAGGAGAATTTGATGTTTTTTTAAATTTTTTTAAAGATAATCAAGAATATTTAGGTTGGACATACTCCGATATGAATACTTATGTAGAATTAATGTTATTCTTATTGTGTAATTGCAATGAAACTAAAATAAAAAAGAAATTAGCTAAATCAATATGTTTTGATATAGGAATAAATGATGATTATAATCTTTATAATGCTGATGAAAAAGGAATTGAGTATTTTAAAATTCTTAATGTTTGGAAAAAACATTTTACTATTTCAGATAAAATAAAACAAGATTATATTAATTGGTTAGAAGAAACAATTGCCAAACGAGTAGATGCAATAGTGTCTAATCAACATCGTGGTTCTTATCATAAAGCAGCATTTTTAGTTTGTTGTTTGGATGAATGTTTAGAAAATTTAAATATTAAAAATAAAGGTGAGATTATTGCATTTTATGAAAAAAAATATTTTAGACATATTGCATTTAAAAAAGAAATTAATAAATACAAATAATATGAATTAGTTGCTCATGAGGAAATTAAGTTATATAAAAAATTCAGACTGGTACTGAATCTTTTTCAATTTTTTCTATTAAATTATCAATATCATGAATTGGTATTCTAGTAGTAGCACAATTTTTTAATAATTTACAGGCTTTAATTGCCGTCTTATAAGAAATAATTTTTCCATCAAGCATTAACTCAATAATTTTTAAAGTTCTAATAACTTCTACGCCATGATTTTCTGAAAAATTTTTAAGTTCATTGTCGCCAGTTGCCAAAATGCCATTATTGTCTCTAGCAATTATATAATTAAGAGAATCATAGATAGATAATTTAGGTCTAATTTTTCTTATAGAATTAATTTCTAATAATTCTTCTGAAGTAGCATTTATTATTTTAAATTTACTAATAACATTTAAATCTCCCGTATTGGAATTAATTTCATCATGTTTTATTAAATCACTTATGAACACATTATCTAAAGCAGCAAAATATTCTAATATTTTAGCGTTGTTTAAATCAGTAATTATATTAGTATCCGTAATTATTATTTTCGTTGTTATATTCATTTACAGTTATTCCCAAATATTCGCATGCTTTATTTATTGATATAATGCTATCAGTTTCTAATTTATGAACAATTTTTTTAAATTGATAAGATTCTTCTGGCTTTATATAAATTGGTTCACTTTTCTTGCCAAAAAATTTATTTATTTTAATACTTAAATTTTTATAAGTGTATTCAGATATAATGTTTAAATCTCTTAATCTGTATAAAGTTGCAGCTATGCTAACTTTATATTCACTTTTAAAGGCAGTTAATTCATAGAAACTAATATTATTTCTTGAAAAACCAAATTCATTTATAACTGCTTCTTTAGGCATTAAGAAACTACTTGCAAATCTATTACATAATTTTTCTTCATCTAAATTTTCATTAGTAATATTTAATAATAAGTGCCCTAATTCATGAGCAATAGTAAATCTTTGTCTTGCACCATCAGTAATTCCATTTAATAAAACAATAATAGGAACATCATTTACAAATTCACTTAATCCATCAAAATCATTAAATCGATTATCAAGATTATCAATTTGAATTATAAGAATACCTAAATTTTCTAAAGTATTTATTAAATCAGATATAGGTTGTAATATTGAAAAATTTATATCATTTCTGAATTTTAAGGCAGACTCTTCAGCTTCTTCTAAACTATTACATTTATATTTTTTAAGTTTAATATTATTTTTATTAAAACTATTAATTTCAATTACTTCTAAATATTTTGCAACTTCATTTTGAATTATTTCTTTTAATAGTTCTAAATTTTGACCTTTTAATCTTTTTCTTTTTCTAAATGAAGTAAATTTCATTTGAGGTACATTATAAGATTTTAAAAATTCAATAACATTAACATTATAAGCATCAGCAAATTCAATAAGTTTTTGAGAATTAGGATTTATCTGTCCATTTTCATATTTTGCTACTGCTGGAGCAGACATATTAAGTAATTTTCCAGCATCACTAAGTGATAAGTTTTTTAATAGTCTTATTCTTTTTAAATTTTTACCTACTTCATTCATAATTATCGTCTCTTTCTTAGTTTAAATTTTAACAAATAAAGTTTGAAATGTAAACTAATATTTAAAAATCTCTTATATGATAAATGTAACTATTTTTGCTTAAAAAAATAATAAGCCTAAATAAAAAATATAAGTTTATTGACTGTAGTTATTAAATAGAGTTAAAATCCAGCAAAGGAGATATTATTAATGGCAAAAAATTTAGTTACCCCAATTTTATTAGAAAGAGATAATAAGAAATATATTTTAATGAATTTAATTTTTGAAAGTGATGATTCCATTTATATTACTTTTCCATCAAAAAAAGAAAGATATATATCTAAAGAAATTATAAAAGAATATGAAAATAAAGACTATTCAGAAAATGTTTTTTCATTAAAAGAATATAATAAAAATAATATAGAACCCAAAATATCTTTTCATCCAAGAGATATGATAGTTCATGTAAATTCGAATATATTAAAAAAGCTAAGTTCAAATTATGACTTGTTAAATGTTTCACCTATTGAAGATATGTTATTTGTTTATTTGCTTCAAGTTGTTTTTCCAAGTGATATTAACTTTTTTGAAGAAAATAATAAGAAAAAACATTCGGATTATATTGTAATTCAGCATACTCCCAATAATGATTCGTTGTCTTTAGAATTTATAATTCATTCTAGGGAATTCATACCAACTTCAGAAAATTTACCATTTTCAAAAAATAGAAATTATATAACTAGTTACTATATTGATAGTCCATATAAGTATTCATATACAGTATTTATTTCAACTTTAAATTCCAAAATAGAAAATATTATAGTAAATTTAAATACAAAAGATAAGTATTGTATATTTACTATTGATAATAAAGTAATTAGTTAAATTTTAATATTAATTATTTACTATTTACTTTTTAAAGGATAAAATTAAATAGATATATTTTAAATAACCTTTTTTTAGTGTATAATTGATATATAAAATTAATTTTGTATAAAATCAGGAGGTGGTCATATTGTTTACAGAATTAGTTGATATAAAAGAAAATAATATTAATCAATTTGATTATGAGTTATTATCAATTTTATTAAAAGATATGACTACCAGTAAAAATATTTTATGGGGAACAGATAATTACATTGATAGAGGAATTAATTATTCAGCAAAAGATGAGATAAAGGTTGAACAAATCATTGGATATAATGGAAGCGTCATTAAGCCTAGAACGAAAAAAAGCAAAAATGAACAAGCTAAAAGAATTAGAGATAAAGCAGAAGTATTTACTCCAGCTTGGATATGTAATAAGCAAAATAATTTAATTGATAATGCTTGGTTTTCTAAAGAAAATGTTTTTAATAAAGAAAAAGGCATTACTTGGGAAGCAACAAAAGGGAAAATCAAATTTCCAAATAATAAAAGTTGGGAAGATTATGTGAAAGAATTACGTTTAGAAATCACATGTGGTGAAGCTCCATATTTAGTTAGTAGATATGATACTACTACTGGAGATGTAATACCTGTAATGAATAGGATTGGTTTATTAGATAGAAAAATGAGAATAG
Organism: uncultured Bacilli bacterium; assembly: GCA_947626445.1. Taxonomy (GTDB): domain Bacteria; phylum Bacillota_I; class Bacilli_A; order RF39; family UBA660; genus Ventrenecus. The sequence continues at coordinate 25,894 of CANQSC010000004.1, read as the reverse complement.
TTAATGAAAATATAACAGAAGAAAGTAAGTGGACAGAATGGTCGAAAAAAGCCTTTAAAAGTATATATGCTTATGAATGGCAGGGAGATAGTTTATTAATTGCAAGAGAAAATTTATTATATACTTTCTCAGATAATTATATTTATAAATTTAATAAGAAACCAACACCTGAATTGATTAAAGAAATTGCAAATATAATTTCGTGGAATGTATTTCAAATGGATGGTACTAAATTTGTCATTCCATATAGTTGTAAAAATGATGTTCAAATAAATTATACTTTATTTGGAGAGGAAAAAATTAAACAAGAATGTTTAGGATGTAAAAAAAATAATTATAAAAATCATAATGGTATTTATGCAAAAATTATGAATTGGGAAACAAATAGGAAGATTAAGTTTGTTTCGATATTGAATAGGAGTAGTAAAAATGAACAATAGGGTAGAAAAATTTGAACCGGCATTTAGTTATAAATTAATTTATATATTTAGAATTAATGATAGAGATCATTTAGGTAAGTTAAAAATTGGAGAAGCTACAATTCATACTTCAAAAAATAAAGAAGATCTTAAACCAAATTGTGAAGATTTAAATATTGCCGCTAAAAATAGAATAAATGACTATACATCAACGGCTGGGATAAACTATGAATTATTACATACTGAAATAGCAGTTACAAATAGCAATAAAGCGTTTGGAGATACAAAAGTACATGAAGTTTTATTAAGGTCTGGATATGAAAGGTTTTATTTTGATACTGAAAGAAAACAAAATGAATGGTTTATTGTCAATTTAGAGATAGCTATAAATGCTATAAAGGCTGTTAAAGAAAATCGAAAATCTTTAACAAGTGAAGAAAAAAATTATAAACCAGATCCAATTATTTTAAGACCGGAGCAAGATGCAGCAATTAAAAAGACAATTGCCAAATTTAAAAAAGGCAATAATATGCTTTGGAATGCTAAAATGCGTTTTGGTAAAACCATATGTGCTTTAGAAATTGTAAAACGTGAAAAATATAATAAAACAATAATATTAACACATAGACCTGTTGTTGATAAAGGTTGGTATGAGGATTTTGAAAAAATATTTAATAGTACTAATTATTTATATGGTTCAAAGAATAAGGGAGAAAAATTAGAAAAATTAGTTTCTAGCAATAATCCATTTGTTTATTTTGCTTCTATACAAGATTTAAGAGGATCTAAAGAAGTTGGAGGCAAATTTGAAAAAAATGAATTAGTATTTAATACAAATTGGGATTTTGTTGTTGTTGATGAAGCGCATGAAGGAACAAAAACAGAAAAAGGAGTAACGACTTTAGAAGGAGTTATAAAGTTAGATAATGATTATCCAACAAAAATATTAAAATTATCTGGTACTGCATTTAACCTTTTAGAAGATTATGATGAAGATGAAATTTATACTTGGGATTATATAATGGAACAAGAAGCTAAGCATAATTGGTATATTAAGCATTATGGTGATTCAAATCCCTATGAAGATCTTCCAGAACTACAAATATATACATATGATTTAAATAAATTATTGCCTGGATATGAAGCAGTTTATGATACAGCATTTAACTTTAGAGAATTTTTTAGAGTTTGGACAAATGATGTTCAAAAAGATGGTATAGAAATGCCAACTAATGCTAAAATAGGTCAATTTGTACATGAAGATGATGTAAAAAAATTTCTTGATTTAATATGTAAGAGTGATGAATATAGTAATTATCCATATTCAACAGAATCATATAGAGAATACTTTAGACATTCTTTATGGATGGTTCCAGGAGTTAAAGAAGCAAAAGCATTAAGTAAAATGTTAAATGAACATTCCGTATTTGGAAGTGGGCAGTTTGAAATTATTAATATTGCTGGTGATGGAGATGAAGAAAAACCATATAAAGATGCTTATGATGCTGTAATTAAAGGTATTGGTGATAATCCTGAAGAAACTTACTCAATAACAATTTCCTGTGGAAAAATGACAACAGGAGTAACAGTTAAACCTTGGACTGCTGTATTTATGTTGTCAGGGTCTTATTCAACTGCAGCATCTTCTTATTTACAAACGATTTTTAGAGTGCAAAGTCCTGCAAATATTGGTGGAAAAATAAAAGAAAAATGTTATGTTTTTGATTTTGCACCAGATAGATCGTTGAAAATGATTGCTTCTGCAACTAGGCTTTCAGTTAAAGCAGGTGATACTTCTAGCAGAACATTATTGGGTAAATTTTTAAATTTTTGCCCTGTAATATCTATTGATGGTTCTAAAATGACTCCATATAGTGTTGATCTTATGATGGGTCAATTAAAAAAGGCATATGCTGAAAGGGTTGTAAGTAATGGTTTTGATGATAGATATATTTATAATGATAATTTATTTAAACTTGATGAGAATGCATTACAAAAATTTAAAGAATTAGAAGAAATAGTTGGAGCTTCAAAACCTACTAAAAAGATAGAAAAAATCGATATTAATAATCAAGGTTTTACTAATGAACAATATGAAGAATTACAAAAAATTGAGAAAAAGCCAAAGAAAGAATTAACTGAAGAAGAAAGAAGATTACTTGAGGAATATAAAGAAAAAAGAAAACAAGCAGATACTGCTATATCAATTTTACGAGCAATATCAATAAGAATTCCTTTATTAATTTATGGAGCTAATATAAAAGATAATGAAGATATTACTGTTGATAATTTAACTGACATAGTTGATGATGAATCTTGGTTAGAATTTATGCCTAAAGGTGTAACTAAAGAAAAATTTAGGGATTTTTCACAATATTATGAACAAGACATCTTTGTTGAAGCGGGAAGAAAAATAAGAAGATCTGCAAAATATGCTGATACTTTATCGCCAACGGAAAGAGTAAAAGAAATTGCAAATATATTTGGTTCTTTTAGAAATCCTGATAAAGAAACAGTATTAACTCCATGGAAAACAGTTAATATGCATTTAGGAGATACTATTGGTGGTTATAATTTCTTTGATAAAAGGAATATAAATGGTGAATATACAATTGTTCCGATAGAAGAACCTAGATATATCACTTATGGAGAAGTAACACAAAATATTTTAAATAATACTAATTCAAAAATATTAGAGATAAATTCTAAATCTGGATTATATCCATTGTATATGATTTATAGCTTATATAGACAAAAGTGTTTAGATACAGATTCAAAAAAGCTTACAGATGAATTAGAACAAGTCATTTGGAATGAAATTGTTCGTGATAATATATTTGTGTTATGTAGAACGCCTATGGCAAAATCTATTACAGAAAGAACAATAAAAGGATATAAATCTGTGAAATCAAATGTTAAATATGTTCCAAATTTATTAAACAACATTGAAAATAATATGGAATCATTTGTTCAATACATAAAAAAAGCAAGTTATTGGGGAAAGGATGAAAAAGAAATGAATTTTGAAGCTATTGTTGGAAATCCACCATATCAAAATAATACAGGTGGTGGCCAAGCTCAAGGTACGCCATTATATAATAAATTTATTGAATTAAGTATAAAATTATCACCAAATTATATATCTATGATAATGCCGTCAAGATGGTTTTCTGGAGGATTTAGTATACTAGATAGTTTTAGAAAAGATTTTGTTAAAGATAATCACATCATGAAAATTCATGATTTTCCAAATGCACTAGATTGCTTTAATAATGTTCAGATTAAAGGTGGAGTATGTTATTTTCTATATAGTAAAAATTATAGTGGCAAATGTTCATTTAATACTCATTCTAAATCTCAAATAATATCTAAGGCAGATAGATATTTATTAGAGAATGGTTGTGAAACGATAATTAGAAATAATGAAGCTATATCAATATTAAATAAAGTTAAAAACAAACGAGAACAATCTTTTAGCTCAATTATTGGAACATTATGGCCTTTTACTACAGTTTCTAGTTTTGATACTTTTAGCCACGAAAAGAAAAATGAAGATGATATTTTTGCATATGTTTTGAAAGATAAAGGTTGGATAAGCAAAAAAGAAATTTGCAAAAATTTTGATATAGTTAACTCATGGAAAGTTTTTTTACCAAGATCTGTTGGTTCTGGAGATCCAAAAACTGATGTCATAAAACCTATTATTGCTAAACCTAATTCATGTTGTTCCGGCACTTATATTGTATGTGGCCCATTTGAAAATGAAAATCAATGTAGAAGTGTGGTTTCATACATAAATACAAAATTTTTCCATTTTTTGCTTTCTTTAAAAAAAATATCACAAGATACAACAATTAAATGTTTTGAATACATTCCTTTACAAGATTTTAATGAACTTATTTATTCTGATGAATTATTATTTAAAAAATATGATCTATCAGAAAATGAAATAAATCTAATAAAAAATACTGTACGTGAAGATATAGGAATTTAACTCTATATTTTCAACATTATATATATTAAATTGCTATGAACAAATATTATTAACATTGCTACTGACATTGCAATTTGCGTTCCTATTTTTTATGATAATATAGGATAATTATAAATAAGTATTTTTGAGAGAAATTTTTCTCTTTTTTTGTGTCCTTTTTTATATTTTCCTATCGAAAAAAATAGGCATTATATGACAGAAATAGAAAAAATTAATAAAAGAAATTTATTTTTTGAAGTAAAAATTTATAAACTTTAGTAGACTATATTTTAGAGATTTTCCTAACAAGTAGATTGTGTGTCAATACCGTACTTGGTACTTTATATACTAGTATTCAAAAAAACTTTAAACAATATAATAAAAATAATATTATAAGAAATAATATAGGAGCTATTATTTTAAAAGATGTTTATTGTGGAACGTTAAAAGATTTGAGTTTGACCCAATGAGTGAAGATGAACAAAAGTGCTTAGAAAGTTTGTTAAATTTTTTTAGAACATGATAAGAATAAATAATTGAACGATAAAGTCATAAAATTAAATGAGGTGGCTTATGTTTAAGATTGTTGAAACTTTTAAAAAAGATTCTCCTGATTTAAATATGTTAATAACTAATTATATAAAAAGTGTGATTGATAAAAATGTATAACCCTTTAAAAAATACGCCAGATTTTTGCAAAGCTGGAATATATATAAGGTTATCTGAAGCTGATGAGGGAAAAACTTACGAATCTGATAGTGAAAGTGTCCTTAATCAAAGAAATATGTTAATGAATTTTGTAAAAGAAAAAGGTTTTACCTTTGTATCTGAATATGTTGATGATGGTTATTCTGGAACTAATTTTGAACGACCAGGATTTTCTAAAATGATTGAAGATATAAAAAATAAAGTTATCAACTTAGTTATTGTAAAAGATTTATCTAGACTTGGAAGAGATCATATTATGACTGGTTATTATGTTGAAAATTTCTTTCCTGAAAACGGAATAAGATTTATTTCTATGCAAGAAGGTTATGATAATGCAGTTAATCAAGCTAGTAATGATTCTTCAACTTTTATATTTGCATGTAATGATTATTACAGTAAACAAAACTCGATAAAAATTCGTAATGTCTTAAATGATAAAAGAAGAAATGGTAAGTTCATTGGTAGTGCGCCCAGTTATGGATATTTAAGAGATCCAAATGATAAAGGTCATTTAATTCTTGATTCAGAGTATGCGCCTGTTGTTAAAAAAATATTTGATATGGCATATGAAGGTGTTTCATTATCTGCCATAACAACTTATCTAAATGAAAATAAAATTAAAACTCCAAGTAGTCTTAAAAGGAAAAATCCCCATGCTAAAAATAAATATAATCCTATATGGACTATATCATCTGTTAAAAAAATTTTAAAAAATCAAATGTATGTTGGTGATATGGTCCAAAGTGTTCAAACGAAAGTATCTTATAAATCCAAAAAGAAAAAAACACTTCCCAAAAGTAATTGGGATATTGTTAAAAATACTCATGAACCAATAGTAGATAGGTTTATTTTTGAAAGTGTTCAAAACAATGTTAAAAGAACAAATTATACAGCAAATATAAAAAGAAAAAAAAGACTATTTGAAAACTTATTATATTGTAAAGAGTGTGGCAACATGCTTACAATTACTTATAAAAAGAAACAGGATTATTGGACAATTAATTGTAATAGATATTCAAGAGATCCTAAAAGAAAAATGTGTGAGTCTCATTTTATTCCCTATGATAAGTTAGAAAATGCTTTATTAGTTATAATTAAAAAAACTTATAAAAAGTATTTAAAAACTATTAATATAACTAGTCTAGCAACTGAAATTAATGATAAGAAAAAGAATAATTTTAATAATAAAGAAAAAATCAAAGATTTAGAATCAAAAGAAAAAGAATATCTTAGTAAATTAGATATGCTTTATGAAGATAAATTTAAAGGATTAATATCTGAAGAAATGTATAAAAGAATTGCTAATGATACGGAAGATTTATTAAATAAATTACAAAAAGAAAAAATTGAATTAAAAGAAGATAACAAAATTATAAAAAACAAAACTGATGACTTAAAACAGTATGAAGAAAAAATTAAATCTTTAATTAAAATTGAAAATTCCTCAAGAGAACTAATGCAAACTATCATTGATAAAATAGTTATAGACAAAGAAAAAAATATTGAAATAATTTATAAATTTAGTATATAAAATTATTTAATAATTACTATAATACATACATACGCTTTATTATGTTAACAAAAATATTTAAAAAATTTTTAAATATTTTTTGATATATTAGGGTAAAATAGCAAAAAATATTAATAATATCAAAAAATAATTTGATTATTTTATAAATAAATCGTATAATAAAAATAACTTATGTAGTTAGCAAAGGGGGAAAATGTTATGGAAATAAATTCAATATCTTTAGGGGGATTTAGAAATATTGAAAATACAAAAGTTGAAATTGATGATATTATAAGTTTATTATCTATTAATAGCTATGGTAAATCTAATTTTTTAAATGCAATAATTTTTGGTTTTGATTTTATCCATATGCCAACTGAAATTAAAAATAATATGATGGATTATGGTCCTTACAAACCATATAATAATAAACTATTATTAAAAGATTTTTCTTTTGAATTAAATTTTACATATGAATATGATTCTAAAATAAATCAAGCAATATACGGATATTCTTTTTCATGGAAAAAAGAAGATAAAGAAAGTCCAGCTATAGTAAAAGAATATTTAAAAATAAAAGATGATAATTCTCAAAAGTATACGACTTATATTAATCGTAATGAAAAAGAAGCTTTATACAAATCTTCTATAACTAGTTCATGTAATAAAAAAATTAATATAGAAAAAAATGAACTTATAATAAACAAAATAATGGCTTATGATGAATTATATTATTTAGATATAGTAAAGAAAATAAATAATATCTTTGTATATGTTGATAAGCATTTTAATACCAATAATGCATATGGAATTCAAACTATTATTCGTAAAAATATTTCAGATTATAATTTGAATGACGAGACTAATGTTCCAAGGATATTATTTAAAATAAAAAATGATTATCCTGATAAGTTTGAATTAATAATCAATACTTTAAAAGATATTTTTCCATTTATTCAAGATGTAAAAATAATGGAATACAATATTGAAAATAATGATTTAAATAGTAAAATAAATAACATTTATATCGCTGCTAATAAAGTATATTTTTTAGTAGTCTTAGATAAAAATCTTGCTAAAATGGTTGATTTTTCTGATATGTCTGATGGAGTTAGGAGAGTATTATTAATTTTTACTACTTTAGTTTTGGCAGATATTAATAATTATTCATTAATTGGCATAGAAGAACCAGAAAACTCTTTAAATCCTAAAATTTTACAAAGATATCTTATGGCACTAAAAAACTTTACAAAAAATACCAAAATAATAATTACAAGTCATTCACCTTATTTAATAAATTATTTAAATCCTAAAAATATTTATTTAGGATTACCAAATAATGATGGAATTGCTAATTTTTCAAAAATAAAGGAAAGTTCAATTGCTAGACTTTTAAAAGATGCTAGTAATATGGATATGTTAGTTGGAGATTATTTATTTGATTTAATGAGTGGCGATGAAGAAGATTTAGAGACTATGATAAGATATGTGGAGTAAGTTATGAGCAGAAAAAAAAGATGTATTATCATATATGCTGAGGGAGAAACCGAAATAGAATTTTATGATTCAATATTAATTAAAGCAAAAGAAAAATATGGAATAAGTAAATTTAATGCTGATAAAATTATAAAAAAATGTCTTAGAGGTATCACAAAGTTTGATAAAAAACTTTTAAAAAAATTTGAATACGAAATAATACCAAAATATAAAGACTATGAAATAATTGTTTTTCTATGCTATGATACAGATGTTTTTGATTGCTCTAGTAATCCACCAGTTGATTGGAAAAATGTCGAATTAGCATTAAAAAAATTTGGAACAAATAAAGTTATTCATATTAAAGCCGAAAGATGCATAGAAGATGTGTTTTTAATAGATATAAGAGGAATATGCAATTTTCTAAATATTAAGTATATAAGTAAAATAAGTGGCAAAGATGGAGTTACAAAAATGCAAAACTTATTTAAAAAGGGAAATAGAATTTATCAAAAGGGCTATGCTTGTGATGGATTTATCAGTAATTTGGATATTGAAAAAATATTAGAAAAATCTAAAACCATGTTAGAACCATTTATTATGGAATTTCTGCCAGAAAATATAAAATTATAATTACAAAGATTATTATATTTTAAGAGATTTTCCTAATATTAATCATTATAATTGAGTATGATTTTGGAAACATTGGTGAAGATAATACATCATTGATTAAAAATAAATGGGAAGATTTAGCTGAAAGCAGTAGTAAGAGGTGTAACAAATTATTTAACCCAAATTGATTAGCTGTTTTATATAAAGCCTTACATATACCGTTAATGCTGGTGATAGTTGTATCAAATTTTTAAATATTATATTACAAGTGCAACTGTAATTAATGATGATAATCAATAGGACAAAATTATTATTCTAAGATAGATTTGCTTCTATCCTTTTTATTGAAATCAATGTATAATGATATAAAGTATTATTTGTAAATTATAGAAAGGTATTTTATTATGTGGCAAAAAAATATTAATGAAAACATTGATTATATAATTAAACAAATAGAAATTAATTTAAATAATATTAATATTTTGGAAAAAGAATTATATTTTGAAATGTCAAAAAATCAAATTGTTGATTGCTTTAAAAAAATTTCTATAACAGTAAAAAAATGGAAACAATATATTGATAATAAAGATTTAAATTCTATCAAAAAGGAATATAAAGATGTTGAAAGTGAAGCCTCAGAGTTAGAATTATGTTTAGTAGAGTATGATAATATATTTCATTGTGAAGGGATTTCATATTCTTTACACGAAATAGGAAAATCTTTAATTGAAATTTTAAATAATAAGGAGGTAGATTAAAGTGGCTGATGATAAACCAATTATTAAAGCAACAACACCAAATAGTGAAAAGTATGATACCAAAATTGATATTTATACTAATAATCCAAGAGAAGAACATGAATCAATACATATTGCAATAAATAGTGATGATAAAAGTGCCCATATAATTGATACTACTAATGGAAGTACAGAACACTCCGATGTTAAATGTTTTTTAACTACTGCATGTATGCGACATTATTATTCTAATTTTAATGATAATTGTTATGAATTAAAAATGCTAAGATGGTTTAGAGATAAATTTGTAGATGAAGATGATATTAAACATTATTATGAAATTGCCCCAATTATTGTTGAAGCAATTAATAATGATAAAGAAAGCGAAACAATCTATAGTTATATATATCATGATATTATCGAATATTGTATTGTCCAAATAGAAAACAAAAATTTTGAAGAGGCTTATTTTAGATATAAAAATTGTATTTTAGCTTTTGAAGAAAAATTTGCAAGGCCATTTTTAGAAAAAAAATTAGTAAAAGTTTTAAAATTAAGTAGGTAAAATTATGCTTTTAATTAATAATAAAGAATATAGAGTATTATCTTCGGAAATTAAATATATAAATGCAACCTATAATAAAATAAAAGGATATTCTATTTTAATTTCTTTAGATATCGAATTAAATAATATTAAAGGATATATTAACTTTTATGTAGATTTTTTTCAGATAAAGAATTTAAAACTATTCAAAATAATCAAATTGAAGTAAACTTAAGTATAAATGACGAAGCAATTAAATTGGAATATAATGGACAATTAGATATTAAGTAATAATAAATTAATTGAATCAAAATACATTAATGTAGAAGAATCGTTTAATCTAGATGTTAAAAAAAATATTAATCTCAAATGCATATTTTAGTTTTTGCTATATTATAATAATGAACGTAATAATTTCAAAAAAATAAAAGTTATTACGGTTAATCGTAATAACTTTACAAAAATTTTAAAATAATATATAATGTAAAGAGAGGTGATTTATATGCTTTTAAGAGAAGATTACTTATCTAAAATAAGAGGATTTTATGATTCAGATTTAATTAAAATATTAGTGGGTATAAGAAGATGTGGAAAATCAGTTATTTTAAATCAAATAATAGAAGAATTAAAAGAAAAAAGGAAAATAGATGAAGAACATATAATATTTATTAATTTTGAATTTATTGAATTTGAAGAACTATTAGATTACAAAAAATTAAATAAATATATAAAAGATAAAATTAAAGATGATAATATTTATTATTTGTTTTTTGATGAAATTCAGAATGTTGATAATTTTGAAAAGGTTGTTAATTCTTTGCGTGCTCAAATAAAAAATATAAGTATATTTTTAACTGGCTCTAATAGTAAAATGTTATCAGATGAATTATCATCTGTCTTATCTGGCAGATATGTTTTATTTAACATTAATCCTCTATCTTATAAAGAATATGTGTCTTTAACCAAAAAAGATGGAAATGATTTAAATACTTTTTGGGATTACGCTAAATGGGGAGGACTTCCAAATAGATGTGAATTTACAAATGAAATAGATATAAAAAATTATCTTCATAGTGTATATGATTCTATTATTTTAAGAGATGTTGTAAAAAGATTAAATTTAAAAGATACTATTCTTTTTGATATGATTTTACAATATTTAATTGAAACAACTGGTCGTGAATTTTCTGCTGATAATATTATAAAATATTTGAGTAATGAAAATAAAAAAATATCTAATGAAACACTTTATAATTATATAGATGCTTTATGTAAGGCATTAATAATAAAAAAGGTATATAGATATGATATTGCTGGTAAAAGTGTATTAAAAACATTAAATAAATATTATGCAGCTGATTTAGGAATTGCTCAAATTAAAAATAATAACCGAGAATTTAAAAGTTATCTTGTTTTAGAAAATATTGTATATAATGAATTAATAAATAGAAATTATGAAGTATATATAGGTAAGACTAAAAATGGCGAAGTAGATTTTATAGCAAAGAAAGATGGAAATATTAAATATATTCAAGTAACTTATGAAATGGCAGGAAATAATGATGCTGTTGAAAGAGAATTTGGAGCATACAAATCTATTGAAGATAATCATCCAAAATATGTAATTTCTCTTGATAAAATAGATTTATCCCGTGATGGTATTATTCATTTAAATTTAATTGATTTTCTATTGAGTGAAGAGTTTTGATTAATATATGATTTAAGCAGAGGTGATTTTTTGAAATTAGAAGAATTAACATGCATAAGTGAAAATATAGATATAGATAAATATATTGATTTTAGAGAACAAGTAAAAAAGAATATGGAATATCCTGATTGGTTAGGAGATTTTTCTAAAAAAGATTTAATTAAAATGTTAGAAAATGAAACTAAAATTTGGATTTATTATTTAAATGATGAACCAGTATGTTCAATAATGTTAATCCCAGCTGATGAAAAAGCATTATTAAAATTTGAACTTGATTTAAATTTTAAAGAAGTTATAGATTATGGTCCAATGTTTGTTAATTATAAATTTATAGGGAATGATTTACAATTCCAAATGTTAAAAACGCTTGATGAATATTGTATAAATTTAGGATATAAATATGTAATTAGTACAGTTCATCCAGATAATATTTATTCCATAAATAATTTGGTCAAAGATAATTTTGAATTAGTAAACACTAAGGAATTTAAAAGAGGTATCAGAAATATTTATTTAAAAAAATTAATAAACAAAGATTGAGTATGATATTATAGATAAATTTTTTGAAAAAGTGAACGAAGACATATTAAAAAACTACATATTGACCATCCCCAGGTGGTGATGGTGCTGAAATAATTTATGCTCTTCGAAATAGTGATGCCTTATCAAGAAGTATTGCTAATGAATTTATTAAATCTGGTCAAAATGTTCGCAAATATTATCAACGAAGATTACCATCTGATCCATCAAAAGACTACTACTATATTTTAAGAGATACTCCTAATAATGAATCAATTATTATTGAGTATGGTTTTGCTGATGGTAGTGGTGATGATCCATCATTAATTAAAAATAATTGGGAAGATTTAGCTGAAGCTGTAGTAAGAGGAGTAGCAAATTATTTGGGTGTACCATATAAACCAATTGAAGGAAGTAATATTTATGTTGTTAAAAAAGGGGATACCTTATGGAATATTGCTAGAAATTTTGGTATAAGTGTAGATGAGTTAAAAAAAGCTAATAATTTAACAAGTAATAGTTTATCGATTGGTCAAACTTTGGTAATTCCTGGTATGGAAAGTGAAGGAGATTATTATACTGTTGTTAAAGGTGATACTTTATATAAAATAGCTAATCAATTTGGTTTAAGCGTCGATGAATTAAAAAGATTAAATAATTTAAGTAGTAATACTTTATCAATTGGTCAGCGGCTTTTAATAAAACCATCTATAAGTGAAGATGTAACTGATACATATACCGTTAAAGCTGGTGATAGCTTGTATCAAATTGCTCGTAAGTATAATACAACAGTTGATGAACTAAAACGTTTAAATAATCTAACTAGTAATTTATTATCAATAGGTCAAGTTTTAAAAATTCCAAGTGAACCAATAAGTGATGAAGAAAATATTATTTATACTGTAGTAGCGGGCGATAATTTATATCAAATTGCTAGACGTTATAATACAAGTGTAAGTGCTATTAAAGATGCTAATAACTTAATAAGTGATTCCTTATCAATAGGTCAAAAGCTTATTATTCCAAGATAGATTTGTTTCTATCTTTTTTGTTTTAAAATTAATAAATAATATTTTTAAAAATTTAATTTTCAAATCAAAAAGTTATTACGGTTAATCGTAATAAAAATTTTAGATACTTTTTAAACATTGTGATAATTTTGAATTGATGATATTATATTTATAGATAAGTCATTGAAAGAAAGTAGGATATTATGGAAAAAGATAAATATACAATTATAGATGTTCTTATGGATATTCATGATGGTGAATGTGTTTTTTTAAAAACTGATACAATGGAATTAGTAAATCCTATGGATTATTTAAGAAAATATTTACCTGAAAATCCAACGGCAGAAGATTATGAAAAACTTCCAAGTAAAAAATCTTTAAACATATATCCTTTACCTAGTTATGAAGAAATTGAACATAAAAATATTATGTCTGAGTATGTTCATAATATTTATGATAACAAGGAAGTAAGAAAAGAATTATTTTATATTTTAAGAAATCATAACTATATGGATAAATTTTATGAATGCTTAAAAAAATATAATTTGTATGATGATTACTATAACTATGCTTCTGATTATTATAATTTTATATTTAATGATTGGTGTGAAAAATATAATATTAAAATAGGCAAATAATTTAAGGAGACACTAAAAATGAATAATGAAGAAATAAATGCTATTTTTGAATTTAAAACAGTGGATAGACAGAAAGATGATTTTTTTCTTAATGTTTTTCCAACTCTTGATTCATTTACTAAAGCTAAAGTTTTAAGATGTTCAACTAAAGAAATAAAAACATTTAATTTTTATCTATCTAGAAGTAAAGTAAAAAATCAAATATTAGAAGAATTGCAAAAAGAAATAGATATATTTTTAAATGAAGATAATATTCAAAACTGTCTTCTTTTATTACCAAATATACTATTTTATACTAATATAAACATAAATGATATAGATGTTGATATTTTATTAAAACCATTAAAGAAAATATTATATATTACAAGAAATGTATATTTATTAGATAATGAAGATATTAATCAAATATTAACAAATATGACCAAAATAATTGCTTATGCATCTTCAAATAAAGAAGAGTATGATAAATTAAAAAATAATAAAAATTATGAATACTATGAACAAATTATTTATGATTTTATTGATAAAATAGAAAATTCAAAAATGTTAGATAATAATTTAATTAATATGATTATTGAAGTCTTTCCAGCTATTTCTTTTCCAAAACTAAAAGATAAATTATCTAGTAAATACAGTGAAGAAATTGATTTAAGCAAATATGATTCTTATATAAGTAAAATGATTCCTCTAGAAGAAGATTTTGAACAATTTTTGAAAGATATAAAAAAGTATAGAATTAAATATGGCATAATTCCCAAAAAAATATGCCTATATGTAAATAGATTTTATAATACATATGATTATTTAATAAGATTATGTAATATTGATTTAATGAGACATTATTTAATGAACGCTGGCATAAAAGATGTATGTGTTTTTTGTGATGATTCTATGGTAATGGCCGAAGGTCTTGCCGCTGATAAATTATTAGTTATGAAAAATCCTGATTTAAGTGTTGTTTTGTTTCATGAAGCTAGACATGTTATCCAGTTTAATAACATGAATAATAATTTGAATTATAAAAAGTATAACTATAATCTTTTAAAAGATACTATTTTACATAAATACATGGATGAAAAAGTATATGATAGAAATCATAATAGATATTATTTTGAAATTGATGCTGATATAGCTGGCGCAAAAGAATATTATAGAATACTAGAACAAATGAATTTAATTACCGAAGATGATAAAGAAAAAATGAATAAATTAGATGAAAATGAACAAATTAGAGTAGCAATGTCAAGTCATTTAAATATTGACGGATATGATTATGAAAAAGGAATTTTATTTGATGATATTTTAGAAAAAAATCCTAATTTATTATTTGAATATCCAATATTACAAATAGAATATGATAGCTTTGGACTAAGAAAAAGTATGTTAGATATATTAAAATCATTAGAAGATGAAATAAATCAAAATAAAAGATCAAAAGATGAAATTATTGGCATAGCAAATTGTATATTTGGAGAATATTATGAAGTAAAAGATTTAACTGAAACTTTAAATAGTTTAAAAAAATCTAATTTTCAAAATTCTGTAATTCTTGAAATTGAAAAAAAACTTATAAGTGAACTTCAAGATTTAATTTCTAATGTTAGTAAGTTAGAAGTTGAAAGTAACATTGATGGTATAAAAAAATAATATGAAGCAAAAAGAAAATTTAAATGAAAATATTAATTATACAATTAAACAAATAGAAATTAACTTAATATTAATGTTTTAGAAAAAAAAATATATTTTGAAATGTCCAAAAATCAAATTGTTAATTGTTTTAAAAAAGTATTATTAACAGTAAAAAAAATGGCAAGAATATATCAACAATAACAATACATATTCTATACAAAAAGAATATAAAAACATAGAAAGTGAAATATCAGAGTTAGAATTATGTTTAGTAGAATATGATAATATATTTCATTGTGAAAGTATTTTATATGCTCTACATGAAATAGGCAATTCTTTATTTGGAATATAATTATAAATTTTGATTTTAATTTTAAACTTTTTATATGTAGTTTTATGTGATATAATAAATCTTGAAAAGAGGCGAGATAATGATTTATATTACAGGTGATACTCACCGAGATTTTAATAGATTAAATAGTTTAGAATGCAATGAAAATGACATGATAATAGTCTTAGGTGATGCTGGTATTAATTATTTTCTTAATGATGAAGATAAAAAATTTAAAGAATATTTAAAAGAATTTAAATTAAAAATATTTTGTATTAGAGGTAATCATGAAGAACGTCCTGAAAATATAAGTACATATAAAGAAGTTAAAATGTTTAATGGTAAAGTATATATAGAAGAAGATTATCCTAATTTAATTTTTGCTAAAGATGGTGAAATTTATGATATTGATAATCAAAAAGTATTAGTTATCGGTGGAGCATATTCAATAGATAAAGACTACCGTCTTCTTTATGGAAAAAGATGGTTTAAAGATGAACAGTTAAATGAAGATGAAATGAATAAAATTTTTAAGAAAGTTAAAAATAAACATTTTGATATTGTTTTATCTCATACTTGCCCTTTTAAATATGAACCTGTTGAAGTATTTATGGCTGGCTTTGATCAATCAAAAGTAGATAAAAAAATGGAACATTTCTTAGATAAAATTGAAGAAAATATCGAATATAATAAGTGGTATTGTGGTCATTTTCATACTGAAAAACAAATTGCTAAATTAGAATTTATGTTTGAAAGAATTAAAGTATTTAATAAAGATGAATTATTATCTAAATGTAATAATGATGGTTATGAAATATTCTAAAGAATTATAAAATAATTTAGTTAATTCATAATTTAGTAGTATAATTAAAAATATAAATGAGGTATGTTAATGAAAATAATTGAATATAATGAAACTTATATTGAAGAATTAAAAAATTTATTAGAAGAATTACAAGAATATATTGTATCTATTGATCCATATCATTTTAATATTTTAAAAGATGATTATAAAGAAAAAATTTATCTAAAAGACATGGAAGAAGTAAAGAACAATGAAGGTAAAATTTATTTAGCTATTGATGAAGATAAAATAATAGGTTTAATTATTGGTGTTATAAGAAAATCTGAAAACTCTTTTGATTATGAAAGATTACATAATATGGGAGAAGTTATTGAATTAATTGTAACTAAAAATAGTCGTAAAAAAAGAGTAGGCTATGAATTACTTAATAAAATGGAAGAATATTTTAAAGAAAAAAATTGCTATACAATTAACATTGATGTTTTTGGCTATAATGAGATTGGTAAAAATTTCTATTTTAAAAACGGGTATCATAACCGAATGATGACAGTATCAAAGAAACTAAAGAATGATTAAATGCTCTTTAATTTTTTTTAAGTTTTGTTCTTTTCTTAAAGACAAAGTTTGTTCTTTATGTTAAAATAAATTAGTACAGATTTATAAAAGGTGTGGTATTATGGCAAAGATTATTTCATTAGTTAATCAAAAAGGTGGAGTGGGAAAAACAACAACAAGTATTAATCTTGCTGCAGCTTTAGGTAAAGAAGGCAAAAAAACGCTTTTAATAGATTTAGACCCTCAAGGTAATGCTTCTAATGGTCTAGGTTTAAATGCCAATGATTTTGAATATGATACATATGATGTTATAACTAATGCATGTAATATTAAAGATGCAATTGTTAAAACTAAATTTAAAAATTTATCAATATTACCTTCAACTATTAATTTAGCTGGTGTAGATGTTGAGTTTGTTAAAAAAATGTTAGAGGATAATTCTTTTAAGCAAAATGAACAATTAAAGAAGTCAATTAAAGAAATTGAACCTTTATATGATTATATAATTATTGATTGTCAACCATCTTTAGGTATTTCAACTATGAATGCTTTAGTGGCAAGTAATTCGGTTATTATTCCGGTTCAATGTGAATATTATGCCTTAGAAGGAATTGCTCAATTACTTAATTCAATTATTTTAGTGCAAAATAAAATGAATCCTGATTTAAGAATAGAGGGTGTTTTACTTACAATGCTTGATGGTAGAACTAATATTGGTTTAGAAATTATTGAAGAAGTTCGTAAATGTTTTAAAACTTTAGTATTTAATACAATTATTCCTCGTTTAGTTCGTTTAGTAGAAGCACCATCTCATGGTAAACCAATTAGTGATTATGATCCAACTTCAAGAGCTACTTTAGCCTATGAAAATTTAGCAAAGGAAGTGATTAGTAGAAATGGAAACTAAAAGAAAGGCTTTAGGGAAGGGGCTTGAACAATTATTTTCAAATGAAGTAATTAATTTTCAAGATTATACTAAAGAAATAGTTGATAATGCTAGCTCATCTGATATTTTAGAAATTCCTTTAAGTGAAATAAGAAGTAATCCATATCAACCAAGAAAGACTTTTAATGAAGAAACGATTAAAGAATTAGCAGAATCAATTAAAGAACATGGTATTATTGAACCTGTTATTGTTAAAAAAAGTATTAAAGGTTATGAACTTGTGGCTGGTGAAAGAAGATGTAAGGCTGCTAAAGAAGCAGGATTAGAAAAAATTCCAGCTGTTATTAAAGATTTTAGTGACCAAGAGATGATGGAAGTTGCTTTAATTGAAAATATTCAAAGAGAAGATTTAAATCCCATTGAAGAAGCTGTTGCTTATCAAAATATAATTAAATTAAGTAATTTAACCCAAGAAGAATTTGCGAAGAAATTTGGTAAAAGTCGTAGTTATGTGACTAATTTATTAGGCTTACTAAATTTACCAGAAGAAACAAGAAAATTAGTGATATCTAAAGAACTTAGTATGTCTCATGCGAGATGCCTAAGTAAATTAAATGATGATTACTTAATCAATACCTTAGCAGAAAAAGTTGTTAAAGAAGGAATGAGTGTTAGAACTTTAGAAAATTTAATTAATGCTCAAGAACTTCCTAAAAAACAAAAACAAGAAAGAGATAATACTAAAAATATTCGTAATTCCATTTATGAAAAATTATTAAGAGAAAAAGTTGGTACTAAAGTTAAAATATCTCCTAAAAAGATTGAAATACCTTATAGTGATGAAGAAGATTTAGCCCAAATACTAGAATCTTTAGGAATTAGAATTGAGGAAATTTAATGAATAAGTTTTTTGAAGGTTTATTTAGAAAAGAAATTATTGGACCAGTAATTATTGTTGCAGTAGGATTTTTGCTACATAAAATAATTAAAGTTATTGTAGAAAAGATTTTTATTCATGGGAAGAATACTTATGAACAAAAGAAAAGAAAAACGATTGTTAATTTAACTAATAATGTTATTAAATTTTTCTTATATGCGATTATGTTAATAATGATTTTAGATATTTATGGCATTGATACAAGAAGCTTTATTGCCTCTTTAGGAATTGCAGGAGTTGTAATCGGTTTAGCCTTACAAGAAACGGCTCAAGATTTTATTAGTGGAATAGCAATTATTACTGATAACTACTATGTTGTAGGAGACTTAGTAACTGTTAATAACTTTACTGGTGAAGTAATTGAATTAAGTTTAAAAAGTACGAAAATTAAAAGTATTAGTGGAGAAGTTTTAGTTATTGCTAATCATAATATCACTAGTGTTATAAACCTTAGTCAAGAACGAGCTGGTATTAAAGTTGAAGTTCCAACTGCTTATGAAGAAAATTCTGATAAAGTTGAAAAAGTTTTAAAACAAGTTGTTGAACAAGCTAAGAAAATTCCTAATGTTTATCCGGATAGTAAATATTTAGGGATGGAAGAATTTAAAGATTCAGCTATAACTTATTCATTTGTTGTTTATTGTAAACAAAGTGAACGTTTTGATATTAAAAGAAGAATTTTAAAATTAGTTAAAGAATTTTATGAACAAGAAAATCTTAAAATTCCATATAATCAAATTGAGGTGCATAATGGAAAAGATATTGTATAATTTAAATGACCATGTTATTATGAAAAAGCCTCATGCGTGTAAGACTAATGAATGGGTTATTACCAGAGTTGGGGTTGATATTAAATTAAAATGTCTTTATTGTGGACATGAAATTATGATGGACCGTTTAGAGTTTGAACGTAAATTAAAAAAGGTAATTGGTGATATAAATGAAACAAAAATTGAAAAATAAATTAACTCTTCATCCGATTATGACTTACTTAATATTGGTAGGTATAATTATTGTGATAAGTGGGATATTATCCTTTATTGGTATTGCATCTGAAACATATAAGATTAATGCTAATACTCTAGAATATAATCAAAGTCTTTTAAGTGTTAAATCATTATTTAATTTAACTGGGATTCGTTATATTTTTAGTTCAACAGTATCTAACTTTATGAACTTTGCCCCTTTAAGTAGTTTTATAATTATTTTAATTGGTTTTGGGGTAATGGAAAAAAGTGGTTTTTTAAAAACGGCTGTTGCTGTTATAACTAAAAAAATGAAAAGAAATACCGTAACCTTTTTAATTGTTTTCTTAAGTGTTGCTTTAAGTATTATGGGGGATTTATCCTATATAGTAATGCTTCCTTTAAGTGCATGTATCTTTAAATATGGTAGGCGAAATCCTAAAATTGGTTTAATTGCTTCTTTTGCGGGACTTTCTTGTGGTCAAGGTTTGTCAGCGATTTTTACAAGTGTGGATTCATCACTTTTAACTGAAACTTCTCTTGCGGCAAGAATTATTGATCCATCATATCGCCTTGCAACGATTAGTTCAATCTTTATCATGGCGGTTGCTGTGGTGTTAGTTTCTTTAGCAATTACTTGGATTACTGAGAAAAAAATTGCCAATAAAATTGGTAGATATCAAATACCGGAAGAAGATAAAGAAGATATTTTAGTAACAAGAAAAGAAATAAGAGGATTTATCTTTTCCGTTGGAGCCGCAATATTATATATTTTAGTATTCTTATATAACATTATTCCTGGGCTTCCTTTTTCTGGAGCTTTGCTAGATAATACTCAAGGATTTTTTATCGATAAACTATTTAGTTATAACTCTTTCTTCTCTAATGGTTTTGTCTTTGTTGTTACAATTTTCTTTGTTATCTTAGGTTTATTTTATGGAATTGGGTCAAGAACTATTAAAAACCATCAAGACTTTATTGATACTTTAGGACATTCTTTAGATGGAACCGGAAAAACTTTAGTGTTGATTTTCTTTGCATCTTTATTTATAAGTTTATTTAAAGAAACTAATATTGGCTCTGTTATTGTCGCGTCTTTAGCTAATTTATTTAGTAGTTTAAATTTCTCAGGGCTACCTTTAGTAATCTTGTTATTCCTAATTAGTGCTGTTGCCACATTCTTTGTGCCAACTTCAATTACTAAGTGGTCTATTTTAGCTCCTGTTGTAGTGCCTGTTATGATGAATGCTGGAATATCTCCTGAATTTTCGCAAGTAATATTCCGTTTTGGGGAATCATCTGTAATGGGTCTAACCCCATTAATGGCTTACTTTGTTATTTACCTAGCTATGTTAAATAAATATCATGATAAAGATAATTCTATCCCTTTAATGGAAGCCTTACGTTATCAAATACCATATTGTATTGTAACCTTCTTTGTTTTACTAACCTTAATTATCTTATGGTATGTTATTGGTCTTCCTCTTGGAATTAATGGAGCTATAGTGCTATAATTTAAAAGAAAGGTGTGGTCATATGTCTTTAAAAGCGGGGATTATTGGTTTACCAAATGTGGGAAAGTCGACTTTATTTAATGCCATTACTAAAAAGCATATCTTAGCGGCTAATTATCCTTTTGCTACCATCGAACCAAATGTTGGGGTGGTAACTGTTCCAGATTGTCGTCTAGAATTCTTAGAAAATTTATATGTTCCTAAAAATACCGTTCCTACTTCATTTGAATTTACCGATATTGCCGGTTTAGTAAAAGGAGCTAGTCAAGGTGAAGGTTTAGGTAATAAATTTTTATCGCATATTAGAGAAGTTGATGCCATTGTTGAAGTAGTAAGATGCTTTCAAGATGAAAATATTATTCATGTTGCCGGGGGCGTAGATCCGATTAGAGATATTGAAATTATTAACGTTGAATTAATTTTAGCTGATTTAGAAATTATTTTAAATCGCATTAGTAAAATTGAAAAAAAAGCAGTAACAACAAAAGATAAAGAATCATTATTAGAGTTAGGAGCTTTACAAAAATGTCAAAAAGCTTTAGAACAAAATATTCCAATCAGATTAATTAAAGATTTGAATGATGATGAACAACTAGCAATTAAAAGTTTTAATTTTATAACTGCTAAACCGATAATTTATGTAGCTAATGTTAATGAAGATAGTGCGGTTCTAGGTGAAAATGAATATGTTAGTAAAGTTAAAAGTTATGCTAGTAATGAAGGTTCTAGTGTGATTGTGATGTGTGCTAAAATGGAAAGTGAATTAGCTGAGTTAGAAGAAAATGATAAGAAAAACTTCTTAAAAGAATTGGGTATTAATTATAGTGGTTTAGATAAATTAATTTTTGCGACTTATGATTTACTGGGACTTGAAACATTTTTTACAGTAGGTAAAGATGAATGTCGAGCATGGACCTTTAAAAAAGGAATGGTTGCTAAAAAATGTGCTGGTTTAATTCATTCAGATATTGAAAGAGGTTTTATTAAAGCCGAAATTATGAAATATAATGATTTAGAAGAATTAAAAGATGATAAAAAAGTTCAAGAAGCTGGTAAGCTTTATTTAGAAGGTAAAGATTATGTAATGCAAGATGGTGACATTGTTTATTTTCGCTTTAATGTTTAAAAAATAGAGGTGTGAGATGTTTTGGATTAGTTTATTAGTTGCAGTTTTTTTAGGACTTGAGTGTTATAGTTTATTTCAAAAAAAATTAAAGAAAACAAGTATAAGATTTGTCTTGTTAACTTTAGTTTATCTTGTTATTAACTTTTTAATACTTTATAAATCTTTAAAAGTAGAGTATTCATCTATTATCTATTTAATAAATTCTTTAACTAATAATCCGATTGTAACTATTTTATGGATACTAGTTAATATTGCTTTATATTTATATCTTGCTAAAGAAATGCTTAAACTTCGTAAAAAACATAAACAAAATAAAAAAATATTATTGGGAATATTAATTTCATATTTAATGTATAATATCTTGTTAGTCTTTGTATTATTCCATAATATTATGGTATATGTTTTATTAATTTTATTAATAAGTTTAATTGTCTTAACTGTTAAAAGTTATTTGAAATCTCATCAAAATTATTTAATTGTTATTTTTCTAATCTTAAGTTTATTTACTTATTATTCATATTTTACTTATGGTGGTTCTGCTAGACTTCAAATTGCTATGATGGGTTACCCTTTTAGTGCATATCAAACTGGTTTAGAAGAATTAACGCATTTAAAAGAAAAAAATGTTAGACAATTTTATCCGATTAAAAATATTCCCGTTGAAAGTGGAGATATGGGAATAATTATAGTTAAAAATTATTTTATAATAAAGATTGGTAAATATATTGGCTTTTAATAATAAAGCCTTTTAATATGGGTTAAAATAGTTATATTTTTCTAAAAATGTGATTTTTAACATTGTTTTTCTTTCTAAAAATGTGAAAATTTAGAAAAAAATAGTCGGAATTTTGTGTAAAAAGAGCTTAAAAAAGTCGGAATTTTGTGTAAAAAAGTCTTTAAAAAGTCGGAATTTTGTGTTATTGTTATATGGAGGTGTTGATTTTTATGAATAGGCTTAAAAGAAAAATCGATGATTTTTTAATTGAATGGAAAAACGATAAAAACCATTTACCATTAATTATTAGGGGTGCTAGACAAATAGGTAAAACTAATGCTATTGAATATTTTGCCAAAAATAATTATAAATATGTTGTAGAAATTAATTTTGATTTGCAAAAAGAATATAGAACTATTTTTAATAACGGTTATGAAGTAGAAAACATTATTCATAATATTTCAATTATAAATAATAATTTTGAATTTGTACCTAATGAAACATTAATATTTTTTGATGAAATTCAAGACTGTCAAGATGTTGCCACTTCTTTAAAATCATTTAATATAGATAGAAGATTTGACGTTATATGTTCTGGGTCATTATTAGGTATTAATTACAATGAAATAGAATCTAATAGCGTGGGGAATAAAGAAGATTATGATATGTATTCTATGGATTTTGAAGAATTTTTATGGGCATTAGGATATAAAAAACAACAAATTGAGGATTTATATACATGTATGAAAGAAGTAAAACCGCTTAGTACTTCTACCTATGAAATTATGTCAAGAAACTTTTTAGATTATGTTATTTTAGGGGGAATGCCTTCTATTGTTTCTAAATTTGTTGAAAATAAAAATTTTACTAATATCTTAAAAATGCAAAAACAAATAATAAGAGACTATGAAGAAGATATAACAAAATATGCAATTGGATTGGATAAAACCCGCGTTTTAAATGCTTTTCGTAAAGTTGCAGTATTTTTAGGAAATGAAAACAAAAAGTTTCAAATATCTAAAATAGCTAAAGGTGCAAGAAATAGAGAATATTATGGTGTTCCTGATTGGTTAAGTGATGCAGGCTTAGTAAACATTTCTTATTGTATGGATACTTGTGCTTTGCCTTTAAAAGGAAATTATAATCCTGATAACTATCGATTATATTTTGCTGATACTGGGTTATTAATTGGTTCTTTAGATGATGAAGCTCAAGACGATTTAAGAAAAAATAAAAATTTTAATACATATAAAGGAGCTATTTTTGAAAATATTGTTGGTGATATGTTAGTTAAAGAAGGTTACAAATTATATTTTTATCGAAATGAAAAAGGAACAATAGAAATGGATTTTTTTGTAAGAGATGCTAATTCTTTAATTCCAATTGAAGTAAAAGCAAATGATAATGCCACAATATCATTAAATAAATTAATTGATGATAAAAAATATAAAGATATTAAATATGGTATAAAATTATGTAATAAAAATATAGGATTTAATGGTAAGTTTTATACATTTCCATATTTCATGGCCTTTTTTCTTAAGCGCTTTTTGAATGAAAAAAGTTGAAAAAATAGATAAAATATAATGGAATAAGTCTTATAAAAATACATATAATATATATAGTATATATATATTAAGCTGACAAAACTAAAATAAATATGTTATTATACTATCGAAAAGGAGGCTTGAATGTCATGGTTAATTTAACTAGTGTTGTTAATGTCAATGTTGATAGTAACTTAAAAAATCAGGCAAATGAAATCCTTAAAGATTTAGGACTTAATATGAGTACTGCTATTAATATGTTTTTAAAGCAAATAGTGAAACGAGATGGAATTCCATTTGAAGTAACAAATCCTAAGCCAAGTAAGGAAATGTTACATGCTTTAGAAGAGAGTGAAAAAATAATAAAAGAGATAAGAGAAGGAAGAAAAACAGGTTATGATAATATGAGTGACCTTATATCCTCTTTAGATGAGGAACATTAATGAAATTCATTGTAGATTATACTAGTGATTTTAAAAAACAATTTAAAAAAACTTTTAGCAAATGGACAACAGTTAGATTCTAAATGTAGAAATCATAAACTAATTAATGATAAATATTATAAAAATTGTTATGAATGTCATATTGCACCAGATTGGTTATTGGTTTATAGATATGAAGAAAAAGAATTAATTTTATTATTAATGAATACTGGAAGTCATAGCGAATTATTCGGTAAATAAGATATTTGAGAATGCTAAAATAAAATGGTTTTATACATTTTTATATTTCATGACCTTTTTTCTTAAACACTTTTTAAATGAAAAAAATGAGCTTTATCTAAAATGTTTTTCTAAAAATGTTTTCTTTCTAAAAATGTGAAAATTTAGAAAAAAATAGTCGGAATTTTGTGTAAAAAGAGCTTAAAAAAGCTGGAATTTTGTGTTAAGTATGTTTGAAATACACTTAGTTATGATTATTTTAGTCCAAAAGAATTGGGTATGACATCTAAGAAAGGGTGTAAATTTTTTTTCGGGGTAAAATTATAAATTTATGATAAAATTATGCTTAAGATAGGATGTGTTTTAAG
>CANQSC010000003.1 GCA_947626445.1 uncultured Bacilli bacterium | reverse complement strand
AGTTGGGTGAGTTTACTCACTAAATGTGCTTTCAGCACCTAGAACAAGCCACGTAATTTATTGCGTGGTTCTTGACATTCTTAAAACCAATCAATTATAATTAAATTAATGAAAGAGGCAAGATTATGAATAATACAAAAAATGAATTAGAATATTATAAACTCAAATTAGAACAATTAAAAAAACAAAAAAGTAAGACAAACTTTGTTAAAAATTTTTCTACAGCAACTCAAATAGGCGCGATTATATCTTTATATTATTTTTTTAGTTCAACAAATATAACACCTTTTAAACAAGATATAATTAAAACATTTATCCCAGCAATTGAAACCTTTAACGAACAAAATGAACATTCTAAACCAGTTTTAGATTTTACTAATCAATATGATGAAGAAAAAGATTTAAAATTATTATTAGAATATAATACTCCATATGAACCTATAAATAATGGTATGTATCAAAAAATTCACTATACTTATTCCTATACCAATCAAGATGAAGAAGATATTAGAAAATTACTTTCTAATCCAACCTTATTAAATAATACTTTAACTAAAGAATGTGAATATGTTGAATATGTTAATAATATTAATGAACAAGAAAATTATCCAACCTACAATGTTCAAATTTTAAATAAAGAAAAATCCACATATCTATATAATAAGGAAACAAAATCTAAAAATATTTTTGATACTTTAATCTTTTGTTTAGGTACAATGTTACTAATTAGTCCTTTTTATTTATTAAAAAGAGCATCCCTAAAAGACCTTGAACAAATCGAAAAAGAAATGACAGAATATGAAAACAAACTTAACTTAATCAAAAAAAAATAAATCCAAATGACTGTCCACAAAAGCCATTTTAAGTTGACTTTTTCCCAATCTTAATATTATAATAGGTAAGACTTAAAAAAAGGAGGGATTCTAGATGAAAAGAACATATCAACCAAATAAAAGAAAAATGAAAAAGAAACATGGTTTTTTTGCTCGTAAAGAAACAAACATTTTAAAAACCAGAAGACAAAAAGGTCGCAAAAGATTATGTAAGTAACCACATTTTTTAATGTGGACTTTTTAATATTAAGGAGAGGATAATTTTGAAAAAACACGAAATGGTTAAAAAACATCAAGACTTCACTAACATAATAGAAACTCAAAACTACATCAAAAATAAAAATTTTGTCTTATATAATAAGGAAAGCAAATTTAATTATCCTCATTTTGGTATAGCGGTCTCTAAAAAACTTGGTAATGCCGTTATGAGAAATAAATGCAAAAGAAGAATGCGCATCATCCTAGATAAATACAAAAATCAGTTGAGAACTGATAAGGATTATATTATAATAATGAAAGAAAACACAAGTAAAATTAGTTTTCAAGAATTAGAAGAAAGTTTTAAATCATTATTAGAAAGGACAAACTTATGAAAAGAAAAAACAAAATCTTAGGACTCATCTTAATAAGTATTTTATTACTAACAAGTGGCTGTGGAGCTAAAGATTATTTACAAGATAGTGAAGGAAGATTAATTACTAACTCTGAAACTGGTCAAAGTGTTAGAAAAGATATCTTATGTAAACCAAAAGAAGATAGTGAATTATATCGAATTTATGAAGAACATAATGACCAATTAGATGTTAAATTAGAAGAATTACCAACTTGTCAAGAATTTAACTTAGGCACTAATAAATACAGTGGATTATGGCAAACTTTATTAGTTAGACCAATAGCCTTAGTAATTTTAAAATTAGGTTTTTTAGTTAATAACTTTGGTATTTCCGTAATGATTGTTGGTTTATTAATTAGATTTATCTTATTACCTTTATCAATTAAAAGTATGAGACAATCAGCTAACATTCAAAAAGCCCAACCAGAAATAGCTAAAATTGAAAAAAAATATGCTAACAAAACTGACAATGCTTCCATGATGGCTAAAAGTCAAGAAATGATGCTTGTTTATCAAAAATATAAAATTAACCCTGTATCAGGATGCTTAGTTGCCTTAATTCAAATACCTTTATTCTTTGCTTTCTTAGATGCTATTAATAAAGTACCAGCTATTTTTGAAGGTTCACTATTTGGCATGCAACTTGGAACAACCCCATGGAAAGGTATCAGCCAAGGACAATATATTTATATCATTTTAATATTCTTAATAATTGTTACAACTTATGTTTCTTTTAAACATTCAATGACTCAAAATAATGGTAATGATGAAATGATGAAACAAATGAATTTCATGTTTAAATTTATGATAATCAGTATTTCAATTGCTTCATTTAATTTACCAACAGCCATTGCCTTTTACTGGATTGTAACCAATGGTTTTGCCGTAGTTCAAAACTTTATAGTTAAAAAAGTTTTAGAAAAAGATGCTCAAAAAGAAAAAAGAATAGTAGAGGTTAAAACCAAGAAAAAAGAAAGAAGGTAGTATATATGATTGAAACTAAAGGAAAGACATTATTAGAAGCACTAGAAGAAGCTAAAAATATTTTAGGAACCGAAAATATTGTTTATTCTAAAACTAAAGAAGATGATAATAGTTTTAATATTAAAGCAATCTCATTTAATCAATTAGTTGAAGATATTGAAAATTATTTAAGCGATGTTCTAGAACATTTAGGACTTCTTGTAAATTTTGAATCTAATGTTAGAGAAGAAACAATTAATATAACAATGTATTCTAATAATAATCCTATCTTAATAGGCAAAAATGGTCAAACCTTAAAAGCCTTAGAAACTTTAGTTAAAAACAAAGTAAAATTAGATTGGGGATTTAGTCCAAAAATAATTCTAGATGTTGAAAACTACAAAGAAAGAAGAATTGATAATTTAGAAAGATTAGCAATTAAAGTAGCCAAAGAAGTAAGAGCAACAAAAGTTGATGCCGAACTTGAAAACATGAATTCTTTTGAAAGAAGAATAATTCATAATAAATTAACAAACTTTAAAGGAGTAGCAACAGAAAGTGTAGGAGTAGAACCTAATAGACATGTTGTTATAAAATCCGTTGATAAAGAATAACACTAAAATACTAGTGTTTTTTTCATTTACCACTTGACTTAGGGGGGGGGGTTAGTTGCTATAATTACTCTAAGAATAGGGTGATTATATGAAGCTAGAAAAATATGAGGATAAGAGCAAGAAAAAAAGAAAAATTATTTTAATAAGTATAAGTGTAATAGTATTAGTAAGTGTATCATTACTTCTATACAAAACCTTTGCGTCCTTTTCGGAAAGTGCAGAGTTTCCTATTATGAATGGAAAAGTAGATTACTTTGGTAATAGTGATATTTATTTTGCTTTTTATCATGGTGATAAAGAATTAGAAGAAATGCCTCAGAAAGATAATGAAGAAAATTTAGTATTTGACTACGCTGAATGTGATAATGGAGCAAGTGTCGAATGGAATAGTGAAGAATGGGCTCCATTAGTAAAAGGTTTAAACAAAGTAAAGACTAAATGTAGTTTGCATTTTGAAGAATATGTTCCTACTTATGATGAAGCAGTTGTAAAATGTGGACAATCCGGAGCAGGAGCATCAGAGTGTATCAAAACTAATGCCAATTTAGATACAACAAATTTATGGGTTGATGATACAAGTGACGCAAATATAAGATATGTAGGAGCAAATGAAACAGTAAATAACTATATAGATATAGGAGATAGAGATAGTAATGGTAATCCAATATTATGGCGAATCATAGGAGTCATGAATAACATAACCAATATAGATAATGGAGGACAACAAGAAAGTTTGGTAAAAATAATAAGAGAAGAAAGTATAGGAAATTATAGTTGGGATAGTAGTGCATCAGGAATAAATAATGGTTATGGAGTAAATGAGTGGAGCGAGGCAGATGTAATGAAATTATTAAATCCCAATACCGTATATAGTGGAACACCAACAATCGGAGGAAGTTTGTATTGGAACAGAGGAAGTGGAAGTTGTTATAGCGGTAAAAATGAAGTAAATAAAGTAGTGGAATAAGTGAAGAAGCAAAGAACAAAATAGCAAAAGTAAGATGGAATACAGGAACATTTGCAACTTATAATGATTCAGAATGGACAGCAAAAGCAACATATGAAGCAGAAAGAGGAAGTCATAATGGAAAGGAACTATGTTCAAGTTATAGAGGAACAGATTGTAATGATGAAGTAGAAAGAACCACAACATGGGAAGGAAATATAGGATTAATGTATGCAAGTGACTTTGGGTATGCAGTAGGAGGAGAAGTAAGAGAAACATGTTTAGGAAAAAGTATGAATAAATATAATAGTGGAAGTTGTAAAGATAATGATTGGTTAAAACCAAGTAGTGGTTATTCATGGACAATGACACCATCGCCGGATTCTACTGATGCTTCCGATGTGTTCCTTGTGCTTTCGTCTGGCTATGTCAGCGACTACCGCGCGGGCAATGCTTACGGGGTTCAGCCAGTCGCATATCTATCATCGTCAGTAAAAATAATAGACGGTAACGGTGAAAAAGGGACGCCATATAAAACTGAGCTTGCGAGTTAGGTTCGTTGGACGGAGGGTCGCCTGCGGACCCCGCTTTGCTTACTAACATTTGGTTATATTTGAAAAAATAAAAATAGTGTGTTTATAATAGTATATCAAAGTAAAAAATTATTTGATATTAGTAAAGAGGGTGTAAATTATTCTTCTTGCACTACACTTGGTAACAAGTTTGAGTAAGTTAATCTGAAAGAATACATGTAGGAACTGGGAGACCTACCTTTACTCTAGACCTATATTCTTTGTGAGTATAGGTCTTTGTTATTATAGACAATTTCTTTTTAGTTTGCTATAATACCTTGCAGTAAGTGGGGTGAAAACATGGACGATACTATTGTGGCTATTTCTACTAATAATATTGGAGTTGGAGCAATAAATATCATTAGAATGAGTGGTAGAGAATCACTTAATATTTTAAGTGAAGTTTTTTCTAATAAAAAAATTAACAATTGTAAATCTCATACTATTCATTATGGTTATATTGTAGATAATAATGAAAAGATTGATGAAGTTTTAGTATCAGTTATGTTTGCCCCTAAAACTTATACTTTAGAAGATATTGTGGAAATTAATTGTCATGGAGGATATGCTGTTACTAATAAAATCTTAGAAATTTTACTTTTACATGGAGCCCGTCTTGCTGAACCTGGTGAATTTACAAAAAGAGCTTTCTTAAATGGTCGCATTAATCTACTTGAAGCCGAATCAGTTGAAGATTTATTAGAATCTCAAACTGATAATCAATCAATTTTAGCCATGAATCATTTAACCGGAAAAACAACTGAATTAATTACTTCTTTAAGAGAAAAATTAGTTGGTTTATTATCTAATATTGAAGTAAATATTGATTATCCTGAATATGTTGATGAACTACAAATTACTAAAGAAAACCTTACTCCAATATTAACTGAAGTAAAAAATGAATTAGAACAAATTATTAAAGAATCTAAAAATGGTGAATTAATCAAAAAGGGGATAAATGTGGCGATTATTGGTAAACCTAATGTTGGTAAATCCTCTCTATTAAATGCTTTACTAGAAGAAGATAAAGCCATTGTAACTAATATATCTGGAACCACTAGAGATTCTATTGAAGGTAGTTTAATTCATAAAGGTATTTTACTTAACCTAATAGATACAGCAGGTATTAGAGATACTAGTGATGTTGTCGAAAAAATTGGTGTTGAAAAAAGTAAAGAAATTATGAAATCAGCTGATATAACTATTTTAGTTTTAAATAATAATGAAAAAATAACAAGTGCAGAAGAAGAACTTTTAAAACAACTTGAAACTAAAAACAATCTTGTTTTCATTAATAAAACTGATTTAGAAACCAAGCTTGAACCAATTAAAACTAAATTACCAATAATCTTAGGAAGCACTATAAAAAAGGAAGGAATCGAAGAATTAAAAGACCAAATCATTAATAATTTTGGCTTAGAAAATCTTGAATCTAAAAAATTAAATTACTTGTCAAACACTAGACAAATTACATTAGCTAAAGAGGCTTTAAATAATATCAATAATGTTATTAAAGATAATGAAGCAAATATTCCGATTGATATGCTTACCATTGAACTTAAAAGTGCTTGGGAAAACTTAGGCAAAATTATTGGCGAATATTATGAAGATGAATTAATTGATAATATTTTTAAAAGATTTTGTCTTGGTAAATAAAGGACGTGTTAAAAATGAATTACGATATAATTGTTGTTGGTGGAGGTCATGCAGGAATAGAGGCTTCTCATATTTCAGCTTTTAAAGGCCATAAGACCTTACTAATTACCATGAATAAAAAAAATATTGGCGATATGCCATGTAATCCCTCAATAGGAGGTTCTGCTAAAGGAATTATTGTAAGAGAAATTGATGCTTTAGGAGGGCTTATGGGCAAAATCGCCGATATTTCTCATTTTCAAATCAAAATGCTAAATAATTCTAAAGGTCCTGCTGTTCGTTCTCTAAGAGCCCAAGCTGATAAAGTAACATATCCTAAAAACATGTTAAAAGCTTTAGAAGAAACACCTAATCTAGAAATTTTAGAAGCTAAAGTTGAAGATTTAATTATTAAAAATAATGAAGTAAAAGGGGTTATTTTAGCTGATGGTAAAGAAATTTATAGTAAATCGGTAATTTTAACAACCGGAACTTATTTAAAAGCTAATATTTTAATTGGTAGTGAAAATACGGAAGGCGGTCCTCATGGAGAAGACCGTAGTAATCATTTAAGTGATAATCTAAAAAAATATGGTTTAGAAATTCAAAGATTAAAAACGGGAACTCCTCAAAGAATTAAAGCTTCATCAATTGACTTTTCCAAAATGCAAGAAGAGAAAGGTGATGATGAGTTTTGGACTTTTTCTTGTGATAATAAAGCAACTTATAATCCAAATGAACAGCAAAAGTGTTATTTAATTTATACTAATCAAAATACTCATAAAATAATTTTGGATAACTTAGAAAAATCAGCGATGTATGGAGGATATGTAACCGGAGTTGGACCTCGTTATTGTCCAAGCATTGAAGATAAACTCGTGCGTTTTAAAGATAAAGAACGTCATCAACTTTTTTTAGAGCCTGAAAGTCTTTACTATGATGAATGGTATTTACAAGGATTTTCAACTTCGATGCCAAGAGATATTCAAGAAAAAATGGTTCATAGTTTAAGTGGTCTAGAAAATGCCATTATAACTAAATATGCTTATGCTATCGAATATGATGCAATAAATCCTTTACAAATATATCCATCTTTAGAAAACAAAGTTATTAATAATCTTTATACAGCAGGTCAAATTAATGGTACAAGTGGCTATGAAGAAGCTGCTGCCCAAGGTCTTCTTGCTGGTATTAATGCTAGTTTAAAACTTGAACAAAAAGCCCCTTTAATCTTAAAAAGAAATGATGCTTACATCGGTGTTTTAATAGATGACTTAGTAACCAAGGGAACTAAAGAACCATATCGTATGTTAACATCAAGAGCTGAATATCGTTTAATTCTTCGTCATGATAATGCTGATTTAAGACTTCGTGAATATGCTAAAAAAGTAGGTAGTATTACTGATGAACAATACAAACATTACTTAGATAAACTAACCCAAATAAAAGAATTAGAAGAATTTCTAAAACAAAATAAATTAAAAATAACTTCTTCAGTTAAAGAAAAATTCATTGAAAAAAATATGAATGTTCCAGCGACCTCAATGTCTTACTTAGCTTTATTAAAAAGAACAGAGATAACTTTAAAATTTTTAAATGAATTTATAGAAATATCATTTGATAAAGAAATTCAAGAAGAAGTGGAAATCATGACTAAATACGAAGGATACATCAAAAAAACTTATAAAGAAGTTGAAAAAATGGCTAAGTTAGAAGAAAAGCAAATTCCATCTGATCTTAATTATCAAAATGTTAAAAACTTAGCCTCTGAAGCTCGTCAAAAATTTGAACAAATAAGACCTCTAACAATCGCCCAAGCAGCTCGCATTAGTGGGGTGAATCCAAGTGATATAGCTATTTTAAGTGTTTATTTAAAAAAGGAATATGGTAAAGATGAAAGAAAATGAATTTATAAATGAATTAACTAAATTAAATATTGATTTAACTAGTGACCAACAAGAACAATTAAAAACATATGCTAATTTTTTACTTTCTTATAATGAACACACTAATTTAACAGCTATTAAAAATCTTGATGAAGTTTACTTAAAACACTTTTATGATTCTTTAACGCTTTCCAAAGTAACTAATTTTACTAATCAATCTTTATTAGATATTGGTACTGGAGCAGGTTTTCCAGGTCTCATCTTAGCAATTGTTTATCCTAATTTACAAGTTACTTTATTAGATTCAAATAATAAAAAAATCAAATTTTTAAAGGAATGTATTTCTAAATTAAATTTAAAAAATGTCACATTAGTAGAAGAAAGAGCTGAAGATTATGCAAGATATAATCGTGAAAAATTTGACTATATAACTTCTCGTGCAGTTGCCGAATTAAGAATTTTGCTTGAATTAGGAATTCCTACTTTAAAAGTAAATGGTCACTTTCTAATTATGAAAGCTAATATAACTTTAGAAGAACAAAATAATTCTTTAGGTGCTTTAAAAGAACTTTCATCATCAATTATTTCAACTGAAGAATTCACCTTACCTAATAACGCTGGGCATCGTACTATCTTAGATATTCAAAAAAAATCCTTAACCGATAGTAAATATCCTCGTTCTTACGATAAAATAAAAAAGAAAATCTTAAAATAACCATCAAACCAACATAATTCTTCTTTATTTTATCTTTTTTATTTGTTAAAATATTTAATAGAGAATAATTAAGGTGATTGATGTGATAATAACTTTATATTTAAATGATCGACTTATTAATTTTCGTTTACCTACTAGCGTTTCTGGTAGTTATTCTTTTGATTATGAAAAAAACAAAAATAGTTTAATTAATATAGAAGCTCAAAATGGCAAATGGGTTTTATATGCTTTAGAAGATATGGATATTTATAGCAATCAAATCTCAGTAAAAAAAGTTGCTTTAAATGTTAATGAATACTATGTTATTAAAAGAGATCAAAAATTATTTTTAATTTATGTAACTAGTCCTTTAACTCAAAAGGTATTAACTTATGAATATCCTTCAAACTTAGAACTTTTAATTGGCAACGAAAATAATGTTAATATCAAAAATAAATGCCCATATTTTAAAAATATTTTATTTGAATTAAATAATGGTAATCAAGGCCTTCAAATAATTAATAAAGGTCAAAATAATTTATACATTAATCAAAAAGTTTATTCAAAAAAGAGTGCCTATTTAAAAATTGGTGATGAAATAGACATCTATGGTATAAGGTTAATCTTTTTAAAATCTTTCTTTTTAATTATAACTTCTGAAAAAGATTTAAATATTATTAATGGTAAAACAAATATCAAACCACATGTTTATGTTAATGAAGAACCTCCTAAAAACATTGAATTAAAAGATAACAATTTATATCAACCCGTTGATTATTATTCTAAAGCGCCAAGACTTAGAAGAACAATTGAATCGAAAACAATTAAAATAAGTCCCCCACCTGAAGAAAGCAAAAATGAACTTCCTTTAATTTTAGTAATTGGCCCAATGCTTACAATGGGCGTAACGGGAGCAGCAATGCTAGTAAGTACCATAACTAGCATTACTAGAAAAACTACATCCATGGCCGAATCTTGGCCTCAATTAATTACCAGTAGTGCTATGTTAATATCCATGTTAGTTTGGCCATTATTAACCCAATTTTATAATCGCCGTCAACAAAAGAAACACCATAAAGAAATCATTGAAAAATACAATAAATATTTAAGCAAAAAAGAAAAAACCTTCGCGGATGAAAAGGAACTTCAAAAAGTAATTATTTTAGAAAATTTACTAACCATAGAAGATTGTCTTTCCACAATTGCCAATAAAAGCATGAACTTTTGGGATAAAAGACTTGACCAAAGTGATTTTCTAACTCTTAGAGTAGGAATTGGCAATCAACCCCTAGATGTTAAAGTAGAATATAATGAAGAAGATTTTAAAGTTGATGAAAATGAATTAAGAGAACAAGCTGAAAATCTAATTGAAAAGTATAAATTTATTCCAAATGTTCCGTTAGGTTATTCATTTTATGAACACAAACTAACAGCAATTATGGGTATTCCCGGAAAAACTATTGCCTTTGTTAATAATTTACTTTTACAAATCTTAACTTTTTACACATATGAAGATGTCAAAATTGTTTTATTTACTAATGAGCAAAACGCATATTTATGGGAATACTTAAAATATTTAAATCATAACTTTAATGACGAAAAAACATTAAGATTTTTTTCAACTAATAAAGAAAGTGCTAAAACCATTGCTGATTACCTAGAAAGTGAACTTAATTCAAGGATCGCTAAAAGTAGTAATAAAAATTATACTCCTAAGCCTTATTATTTTATCATCATGGATGAAATAGACGAATTTAAACGTTTTGATTTTGTTAAAGATTTAACTGAATTAGATGTAAATCTTGGTTTTAGTATTGTGTTTATTGAAAATAAATTGAGTAAATTACCAAGTAAATGTAATAATTTTATTACCATTGGTGACCGCACCTCAGAGATTTTAATTAATGCTTATGAAAATCAAGAAAAAAGTAGTTTTACTGATGAAATTCATTATAACCTTAACATGAGTAACATCGTTAAAGCTTTAGCTAATATTCCTATTGAATTTGAAAATAATTTAAGTCAATTACCAAATAGTATTAATTTTTTAGAGATGGAAAAAGTAGGTAAAGTAGAGCAATTAAATATTTTAAATAGATGGCAGAGAAATGATGCAACATTAAGTTTAAAAGCTGAAGTTGGTGTAGATGAACATGGTGATTTATTATATTTGGATTTACATGAAAAATTTCATGGACCTCATGGTTTAATAGCTGGTACTACTGGTTCAGGTAAATCAGAATTTATTATTACTTATATTTTATCTTTGGCAATTAATTATAGTCCTGAAGAAGTAGCA
Organism: uncultured Bacilli bacterium; assembly: GCA_947626445.1. Taxonomy (GTDB): domain Bacteria; phylum Bacillota_I; class Bacilli_A; order RF39; family UBA660; genus Ventrenecus. The sequence continues at coordinate 23,561 of CANQSC010000003.1, read as the reverse complement.
TTTATTTTAATAGACTATAAAGGTGGGGGCTTAGCCTATGCCTTTGAAAATAAAACTACTAATTTAGTTTTACCTCATTTAGCGGGAACAATAACCAATTTAGATAAGTCAGAAATTGACCGAGCATTAGTAAGTATTAATAGTGAAATTAAAAGAAGACAAACTATTTTTAATGAAGCAAGAGATAAATTAAGTGAAAGTACTATAGATATATATAAATATCAAAGATATTATAATGAAGGACGATTAGATACACCAATTCCTCATTTATTTATCATATGCGATGAATTTGCTGAATTAAAAGTTAATCAACCTGACTTTATGGATGATTTAATTAGTGTCGCGCGTATTGGTCGTAGTTTAGGGGTTCATCTTATTTTAGCAACTCAAAAACCAAGTGGTGTTGTCAATGATCAAATTTGGTCTAATACTCGTTTTCGGGTTTGTTTAAAAGTAAGTGATGAACAAGATAGTAGAGAAATGCTAAAACGACCTGAAGCAGCGGCCATAAAGCAAACCGGAAGATTTTATTTACAAGTTGGTTTTGACGAATATTTTGTTTTAGGCCAATCTGCCTATGCTGGAGCTAATTATTATCCTAGTGAAAAACTTATTAAACAAGTAGATAGAAGTATCAATTTTATCGATGAAAGTGGCACTTTTATTAAAAACATTCAAGCTTCAAGTCAAAATCATGTTCAAGCTGAAGGTGAACAAATTACAGCCATCTTAAAAAATATCATTTCGGTATCGCAAAATTTAGGAATGAAAGCTAAAAGATTATGGTTAGAAAGTTTGCCATCTGATGTTTTAGTGTCTTCTCTAGAAAATAAATATCATTATCAAAAAACCGATGAAATAAAAATTATAATAGGTGAGTATGATGCTCCACAATATCAACAACAAAATTTAGTTACCTATTCTTATTTAAAAAATGGCAATACTATTATTTATGGAAACGATGGTAGCGAAAATGAAAATTTATTAAATACAATTATTTATGAAACTGCTAAAAATTATCAAGCTGATGATATTAATTTTTATATAATTGATTATGGTTCTGAATCACTAGTCAAATATTCTAAATTACCTCATGTTGGTGGTCTTGTCTTAGCCCTTGAAGACGAAAAATATAATAATTTATGGAAGTTAATTAAAGAAGATATCAAAAAACGTAAAAAGATTTTATCAGACTATAATGGTGATTTTGAATTATATAATCAAAAAAACGAAAAGAAGTTACCAATTAAAGCTATTATTATGAATAATTATGATAGTATTTATGAAGCTAATCAAGATTTATATGATGAATTACCAGAATTAATAAGAGATTCAGAACATTATGGAATAATCTTTATTATAACAGCTAACCAAGTTAATTCTGTTCATACTAAAATATCTCAAAATTGTCCAAATATTATAGCCTTTAAATTAAAAGATGATAATGATTATCGTTCTATATTTGATGTTCATACTAAAATTATTCCTAAAAATATTTTTGGCCGAGGCTTATTTAGAACTGATGAAGTATATGAGTTTCAAACAGCCACACCTTTCCCATTAGATTCTAAAATGACTAAAGAAATTAACGATTTTGTCATAGAACAACAAAATTTAAATAAAAACAAAGCTCGTAAAATTCCGACTTTACCAAATATAATTCGTTTGAAAGATATTGAAGAACATCTTAGTGATGTCACATCTTTACCAATTGCTATAAGTAAAAATGATTTAGAAATTCTTTCTTTAGATTTTTCTACTAATTTAGGTAATATTATAACATCTAATAAAATTGGTAATCTTAAAAATTTTACGTTAAGTTTAATAGAAGAAATAAGTCATCTTAAAAATACTCAATTAATTATTATTGATTCTAGTAAAGACTTAAGTTTAAATAAAATTACTTATCCTAATTATTACACAGAAAATTTTGATCAATTAATGGATAGTATTATAGAATATATGAATAATTTAATTAATCAAAAAAATACTTTAAAAGGTATAATTATTATCTATAATCTTGATAAATTTATAAGTAAAGTTGATTCTGATAAATTAACCAATTTCTTTAATTTATTAAAAACTTATGAAAAAATTTATCCTCTTATTATAGATGGTGCTAACAAAGTTAAAAATTATGCTTATGAGCAATGGTTTACTAGCACTTTTAGTTTAAATGACGGCTTATGGGTAGGTAAAGGAATTGCGGATCAAACTTTATTTCATTTATCAAATATTACTAGAGATATGACTAAAGATTATAATAATCAAATGGGATATATTATATCAGAGAGTACCCCAATTTTATGTAAATTAATTGATTTTATATCTAAAGAGGAGGAATAATTTTGGAAAATAAAGTTTTAATAAAATTAACTGTTCCAACTTTAAATGAAACTTTTGATTTATTTTTACCAGTAAATGAAGTAATTTGGAAAATTAAAAAAATGTTAATTAAATCAATAATAGATTTAACGGGGACTATATTTGCAAATAATGAAGAATACATTTTATTAAATAAGGATAATTGTCGAGTTTATCACAATAATGAAGTAGTTATTTATACGGATATAAGAAATGGTACGGAATTATTTATATTTACTAAATAAGTGTCAAAAAACGTCAAAAAAATTATCTTTAATTGGCAAAATAAAGAAAGTTTATTATAATTAAATTGTGATAGGGTAAACTATCAAGTGAAAGGAGAGCTAAAAATGGCTTTAATGGGTTTTGATCCTGCAATTGTTAGAACATCAATGAATAATTTTATTACAGCAGCTAATGACACAATGGATATTTTATGTGGAAAGTTTCAATCACAATTTGTTGACAAAATGGGAAATTTATGGGCATGCAGCAATGCACAAAAATATTTTAATGACTCAGTTAAACCAGCAATGGATAAATTAACAAAAGATGCTGAAAAAATTTTTACAAGTGTTGTTAATTCTATGAAAACAGCTGGCCAAAATTGGGCTAATCAAACTGGCGCTACTTTTTCAGCACCATCTTATACCTCAACACGTAAAGAACTTAATACTTCTGTAATTAAAGAAAACATTAATGGGGTAAGAGGTATTGACTTATCTGCTGCTAATACAACTACTAATAGTTTACAAATTATTAATGGTGCAGCTCAAGGTGCCTTAAGTCGTGCTGTAACTGCTGTTCAAACTTGTGGTTTTATTGGTGGCGAATCAGCAGCTAATTTACTAGCATCATTAAATACGATTAAGAACAATATTAATACAACTTTTACTGGTTGTAGTTCTCAATTAAAAAGTGCAATAAATACTACTGTTACCAATTATAAAAATACTGAAGGTAAAATTGCTCAAGCATTTGCAGGAAATGATTAGAAAAAACGTATTTGTTTTTTCTTAAATAAGTAAAATAAATTTATTTTACTTATTTAAGAGAATATGAGGCAATTATGAGAATTGACGTAGAACTATTAAAAAAACAAAGTTTACAAATTAAACAAATAATTGATTCTTATGAATTAAATTATTTGAATTTTTATAATGCCTTAAATCAAGCTATGGATTGCTGGCAAGACGAACATTCAAAATTATATTTAGATCAAATTAATTATCAAAAAAATGAATCAAACAAAGTTATTTTAGATTTAAAAGAATTAAATGAAATATTTAAAAGTATAGTTTTTAAATATGAACCAATTGCTAAACAAATTTATTATTTAAAAGATAACAAAAATTCTTTATTTAATATCTTTGAAAAATATTTAAATCAAATTGCTGATTCTATAAATTTAATTAACAATATGGATTTAAGTTTTTGCCCAACCGAAAAAGAAATAATTTTAAATATTAAAACTGATTTAGTAAATAATCAACAAAGTATAAAAAAGATATATTATAACGTTAAAAATACCATAAAAAATATTGAAAGAAAAGAAATTGAAATAAATAGTCTTGTATCTAAATATGAAAATCGAATTATTAAAGAATTAGAATATATAAATTACTTATAGAGAGGATAAGATAAAATGGCAATATTAAATGAAGCATTACTTAAGTTAAATTTAAATAAAATGAAATTTTATCAAAAAGAATGTTTACTAAATATTGAATCATTAAATAAAAATAGTCAGATAAATAGCATTTATAAATCTACAAATGTAAATAAAATAAATAATTTTGAAATAAATTTAATTAAAAATTTACAGGTTATAAATCGTAATTTTCAAAATAATGTTATTGTCTTAGAAAAAAATATAAGTAAATATCAAAAACAAGTTAAAGAAACAGAAAGTATACTTGAAAATATAGGTGATTTATGATAGATGAAGCAACTAAAAAAAAGTATCAAATTTTACAACAATTAGTTATTAAATTAAATCATAATTTAGGAGAATTAAGCATTATTCATAAAAAACTAATAAATGAAATGAATGATACTGTTAAATTAAATAATACCATTATTGAAAAAGATACATTAAAAAAATATTTAAATATTAATGAAAACAATTATAAAAAAATTAATAATATTGTTTTACCAAGTATTAATCAAAAAATAAATTAGGAGGCTCAATATGGCAATAAGAAAAGGAGTAAGTAGTCAATCAATATATTATGATGAGCAAAAAAAATCTGGTAATGTAGATAGTATTCAGAATAATAATGATTCTGATATATCAATTGACTATCAAGATTCAAATGTAGAAACAATGGACTTTGATAGTGAGCATGTTGTCGAAGGTGGCGAAACATTGACCTCCATTGCTGAAAAATATGGTTTAACGTATCAAGATTTAGCTGATTATAATGATATACCCGATCCCAATTACATTGAAACTGGTCAAGTAATAAAAATTCCTGATCTTCCCGAAGACACATCATCTTATACCGTTAAAGGGGGAGATAATTTAACAAAAATAGCTAATGCTTATGGTTTTACCTATCAAGAATTAGCTGATTATAATAATATTGCCGATCCTAATTATATTGAAATCGGTCAAGTAATAAAAATTCCTCCTAAAGAAGAAAATCAAAATAGTAATTCTGAAGAAAAAAAAGTAGCAGATGAAATAAAAAAATTATGTAAAAAAATAACTGAAGCATCAAATAAAGCCGCAACTATGTTAGGATCTAAAGCCCAAGAAGTTGCGCAAAATAGTAATCAAACAAGTGAAGTCATCAAAAATATTATAAAAGAAGCCTTCTCCAAGTCAAATATGAGTCTTGATCCAACAGATATAAATAAAATAATTCAAATGTTGTCAAAGGGCAATGATACTCCTGAACAATTAGCAGATGAAATAAAAAATTTTTTTAAAAATGCCAATGAAAAAATAACGAATTTAATTCCTGTAATTGCTAGCAAAATTAAAGAAACGCATCAACAAAATCTTAATCAAGCCCGTGATATTATGCAAATAATAAAAGATGTTTTAAAAAATAATAATTTAGATTATGAAAAATATTTAGACATTTTACGATTTGCCTTCTTTAAAAGTAGCTCTAATACTGAATATGATCTCAATTGTAGTATCATTGCTCAGCCTCAAACAATTACCATACCTAATCATGGTGAAGTAATGTATGTAGGCGATGTGCTATATATTTCTTATCCAAATAGCGATTTTAACTTTAAAATTCCATTAGCAAAATTTGAAGTAGATGAAAATGATAAAAAAAAGGTTAAAGTTGTACCTTTGGAAGGTGAAGATAAAGAAGAATATATTAAAAAAGCTCAACAGTATGTAACTGATTATATTAATAATACTAAAAATCTTGATTATGATTTTATTCAAACTATAAAAAATTCTAGCTTAGATAAAGAAATTCCAATTCTATATCTTAAAAATGGAGGATATTCTGGTATAACATTAAATGGTAAAAAAGTAGTAATAAATGGTAATACTATAGTATCTAATGATGAAAAGAAGCGCCTTACAGCTCAAAAAATATTGATTCATGAATTGGGACATGCTTATGATGCAGCAAAAGGTAGAATATCTGAAAGAGAAGATTGGAAAGAAGTAGTTTACAAACAAATATTTAATCAAAATAATAGTGAATTACTGTCAATAGCGTTAAAAGATGCACCTAATGAATGGTTTGCTAGATGTATAGATAACTATTACATATATCCTGAACGCTTAACTCAAATTAAAATTAATTATGGAGAATTTCAAACTTTATATGATTATATGAAGTATATATTAAATGGTAATTAATAATAAGAGGAGAAAAATATATGAAAATAATAAATACTAAAAAAATGAAAATAAATAAAATAATTAAAGGATCTACTTTAATGCTTACTAATAGTATCTTAATATCTAGTTTATTAATAAATCATGTTAAAGCTAATACGATTGAAGAAGATTTATGCTATACTGAAAGTTATGAAATATTATGCCAAAATATTATGGAAGAAATACCTGATGAAGAAATAGATGAAGAATTTGCTAAAATATATGATAATGAACAGATTATTATTGATGATAAAGAGATAGGATTAGATAAATTATATATAAAGCAATTAACTGATGGAACTGTTTATTTAACTAATGATCTATATTTAGCTCAAGATATTTTAACAGGTAATGTAATTGTTGGAGGAGAATGGACTAATCTATGTTTATTTAAAGAAAGCAGTGTATTCTATAATTTATATGAGGATAAATTATTAAAAAATAATGAATCAATTAGTAAAGAAGATATTCTAAAATATATTAAAGATTGGGATGGAGAAAAGCATTATAAAACTAAAGATTTAATTGCTGAGAAAGAAGCAAAAAAAATGTTAGAAGGGGATAAATTAGTATGGACAATGAAAAAATAATTGTTAGTCTTAATGATGAAACAAAAGAAATATATCCGTTAGTTAATATTAAATATAATAATTTTGAATATGTATTTTATATTATATCTCCTAATGACTTTGAGAGTGTTTTTGTAGGTAAAATTATAAATGAAAATATCTGTCCAGTTGAAGAAAAAGAATATCAAGAATTGTTTAAAATAATAATGAAATTAATTGATTATTTAAAAGGTAATAAATGATTTATATTAGCATATTTGCATATAAGAGATTAATCTAACAATAATTAATAGAAAAAAAGAAAAAAAATAAGTATGTTTTAAAACTAATAAAGAAAAATGAAAATAATGTTAATTAAAACGAAAGGAAAGTACGCATGGCAATAAAAAAAGGAGTAAGTAAGCAATCAATATATTATGATGAACAAAAAGAATCTGGTAATGTAGATAGTATTAAGAATAATAATGATACTAATGTATCAATTGATTATCAAAATTCAAATGTAGAAACAATGGAATTTGATAGCGAGCATGTTGTCGAAAGTGGCGAGACATTGACCTCCATTGCTGAGCAATATGGCTTAACATATCAAGAATTAGCTGACTATAATAATATTGCCGATCCAAATTATATTGAAAATGGTCAAGTAATAAAAATTCCTAACCTTCCCGAAGATACATCAACTTATACCGTCAAAGAAGGAGATAATTTAACTATTATTGCCGAAAAGTATGGGGTTTCTATTGATGATTTAGTAAAAGAAAATAATATATCTAATCCAAATTATATTGAAGTAGATCAAATTATTAAAATACCATCTAAAGGTGAAAAAACGGATAAAAAGGAAGAATTATCAAAACAAATTGCTGATCAATTAAAAATGGCTAGTCAAAATGTAAATGATGTGGTTGACTCAATTATTCCAACTTTAGTAAAACAAATCCAAAATATTAATGATAAAAATAATAGTACAGCAGAAGATTTAAAAAAATTAGTTATTGATAAGCTAAATGAAATTGATGCCAATTTTGATCCAGAAAGTATTAATATTATCGTTGATAAAGTTCTTGCCAAAAATAATGAAACAGATTCAAAAGCTAAAGCAAAACAATTGGCAGAACAAATAAAAATAGCAAGCCAAAAAGCAAATGATGCAATAAAATCAGCAATTCCATTACTAACTAAACAAATTCAAGATATTAATAATCAAAATTCTCAAACAGCTATTGATTTAGGAAAAATGATTAATGATAAATTAAAAGAACAAAATATAAAAATTAATTCGAAAAGTATAAAAGAAATGGTAGATAAAATTCTTACCACTAAAGAAGAAGAAAACCCTGTCAATCAAGCTCAACAATTAGTTGATCAAATAAAGAATATTAGCCAAAAAGCAAATAATACAGTTGATTCAATTATCCTAACTTTAGCAAAACAAGCCCAAGAAATTAAAGACAAAAATATTAATAATGCTTATGATTTAAAAAAAATAATAACTGAAAAATTAAAAGAATCTAATATAAGCATTAACTATCAAAATATTAATAATATAATTGAATCATTCAATTTCAATAATTTTCAAACTAATTATCAACAATTGATTAATCAAATAAAAATGGTAAGCCAAAAAGTAAATAATACTATGGAATCAATGATTCCCGTCTTAGCAAAACAAATTCAAGATTTTAAAGAATCAAATAACAAAGTAGTTAATAATTTAAAGGAAATAATAAGCAATAAATTAAAAGAACAAAATATAAATATTAATCCTGAAAAAATTCTTAATTTTATTAATTTAATTATGACAAATAAATCTAATAATAAGCCAACATTTGAGGATTATACTGTTCAACGTGGGCAAACGTTAAGTGCCATAGCAGCCAAATATGGATTAAGTGTTGATGACATAGTTAAAGCTAATAATATAACCGATCCAAATAATATTAATGTTGGTCAGGTTTTAAAAATACCTCAAAACAATTCTTCTTCAAATTCAGAGCCGACTTCAGTTAAGAGTAATAGAAAAGTGGTTAAAAAAATTGATTTATCTAAGATTTTAAAAAATAGTAATATTGGTAATGCTATAGTGAAATATGCGGAAGAAATTCAAAAAGCATTTAAAGTTAAAATAGATGAAAATGAATTTATTACAATTAGAGATGTCGAAGTTGATGGCAATCCTTGCTATTTAACCCATATAGTTATTGATGATCCTTCTAAGATAAAAGGAGAGCCAGCTAATGGAAAATATGCTAGTGGTCTTGAAAAACCTAGTAGTGCAGCTAAAAGAAAAAATGCTACATTAGTGATCAATGGTAGTAACTTTTTAGATAATGGCGAGCAAGATTTAAGAAATACTAATCATATAGCTATAGTAAATGGAAAAATCGTGCATGATGGTACTTCCCAAGCCATGGAAATTTGTCTAGATAAAGATGGTAGATTATTTACACCTAGTCCTGGAACAACAGCTACTGATTTGATAGATAAAGGAGTGGTTTATACTTTTGCCAGTTTAGATTCAAGATTAATTTGGAATGGTGAAAAAGATTATATTTCTCAACCCTCTAGTGAAAATGATACAGCTTATAATAGTACTGTTATTGGTATGACGAAGCCTGGAGAATATTATATTTTAACAGGTTCTACAACAAATGTTGGAGCAAGAGAATATTTGTATAATAAAGGTTGTACTTATGCAAAAAGCATGGATCAAGGTGGAAGTGTTTCCTTAGTATTTGATGGAGAATTAATAAATAATCCAACTGATGAAACTGGCGAACGAAGTGTTGGAGATTTTCTATATTTTACTTAGGAGGATTTATGATTAGAAAAGATGTAAAAAATATAAATATAGATTATACTAATAATAACAATGAGGAAGTTACAAATGTTTCTGATAATATTAGTAATCAAAATTTAAATAATTACGCAAATTATAATTCTAGTGAAGTAGAAATTGTTAATTTTTCTTTAGAAGATAATAGTAATAATAATGATAATTTACAAGATATAGATGGATTAATAAAGACTAATAATGATAATTTTGAAAATATCACAAAATTAAAAAAACAGATGGATAAAGAATATGAAACATTACAAAAACAATATGATGATGCTTTTTCAATAAAAAATGAAAAAATATGGTATGAAAATGGCGAGATAATGTCAAATGGAGATAAACCAATGACACCTCAAGAATATGAAAATTTATTATTAGGAAATTATTCTCAAATGTACACTGATGCTAATATAGTAGAAGCTTTTTATAATGATAAAGAGTGGCAAGAAAAAATTAGAACCTATACAGATACCTATAATGAAATTTTTAAAAAATTAACAAATAGTGATAAAACAGAAGATGAATATAAAGAAAATATGCAAAAGATAAAAAACGACAGTTTAATGTTATCATCAGCTCAATATGCCTTAAAACAAGAACTTCAAAAATTAAAAATAGCCAAGGAAGAAGAAAATATAACCAATAGTCAAGAATATATTAAATGGTTATTAAATGGCAGTTTAAGTGATGAAAAATTAGAAGAAAAATATAATGAATATCAAGAACAATATCTAAGAATATATGATGTACCAGATTTAGCATATCAATTGCAAGAAAATTATAATCCTTTATTATTTTGTGAGTATGCTAAAAGTCTAGCTAACAAAGAAGGATTAGATATAAGTGATGTAATAAATAGACAAGTTGTAGTATATCAACAAGATTTTTCTAAAATGTATGAAAATTATAAAGTAATGACTCAAGAAGAAATTCAAATTTATTCTTATCTTTTTGAAAATGAAGGAAGAGCATCAGCTGATAAATATATAGATAAAAAACAAGATGAACTAAATCAAAGAATTGGTTATAATTTAGCTCAAAAAGAAATAAAAGAATTATCATTAGATGATGAAGGAGAAATACAAGAGAATATATGTAATACCTTAAATGTTGGAACTGATGGATTAAGTGATGGAATAAATTTGTTTTTTAAAGGTTTAGAAAATGCCGTAATAAATGATGAAAATTTATCAGTAAGTGAATATAAGATAGCGTATTATTTACAATATTTACAAAAACAAACTAAAATATTAGACAATGTGTATCAAGTAGGAATGTCTACTGGAAATATGTTACCAAGTGTAACGGCAAGTTTTCTAGCATCATTAGTAGCTCCAGAACTAGCGCCTAAAGTAGGACAACTTTTGATGGGAGCATCTGCCTATGGAAACTCTAAACATGAAGCCTTAGTAAATGGACATACAACAATGACATCAATATTATACGGCTTATTATCAGCAGGATCAGAAGTATTAACTGAGAAAATGGGTGGTGTATTAGGATTAGCAGATAATCCAAGTACAAGCTTTATCGTCAGAATGCTCCAAGAAGGAAACGAAGAATTTTTGCAAAGTTATTTAATGGCTGGGATAGATGCTGTACTCTTAAATAAACCCGTAAATTTAGATGAATTAACAGATGAAGCAATTAAATCATTTTTAATGGGAGCAATTGTAGCCGGTAATTTGAATGCTTATAGTGGAGCTCTTGGCGGTTTATCATTAGTAATAAACAATCAAAAAATAAATATCAATAATGAGCAATTAAATCAAGTTATTGAACAAATAAATAAAAATTCTGACCTTGATTTAAAAGATTTAATTGAAAAATGTAGTAAAACGGAAGCAAATATTTCTATTGAAAATATTGATGATATAATTAATTCGTCTATTCTTAAAGGATATATGAGCTTTTTTGAACAATTTCCAGCCGGTCGAAATGGGGCAAATCAATCTATTGTAGAAGCTGATATGAAAGTCCCAGAGCGTGCTAATTTGGTATTAGACATAATTAAATCATATTTTCCTAATATGTCACAACAAGATAAAATTAAATTAGCTACAGATATGAATGGTTCAATTACAGGAGGTATTTGTGATTATGCGGCTACCATAAATACTATCATGATTTATTTTCAAAACAATCCTGACCTTTTTAAACAAACATTTGGTTTTCCATTAACAAGAAAAAATCAAACAGGCTTAACATTACCAAATGATGATTTATTATTAACTGATTTTTATTGCTGGATGAATAAAAATAACATGGTTAAAAATGTTGATGGCAAAGATGTTTATACTCCTAAATATAAAATAAAATTGGGAACTTCTTATTTTGAAGGAAATAATGTTCAAACAATTGAAGATTATTTAAAAAGTAAAGGATTAAATATTAATACTACTAATAAAGGAATATATAATAATTTTCCTGTCGCCCCATGGCAAGTAAATAATAATATTCCTGACGCAGAATTTAATCAAACAGTTATTAATAAAATAGCTGATGGTTTAAAAAAAGGAAGTGTATTATTAACACTTAATCCTACCCTAAATAATTTAAAAAATGGTAATAATGAATCAACTCCTGATAAAGTAAAATTTTATATTCCAGCTCTAAATAAAACTGTACTTTGTGGTGAAGGACATACAGTAAGTGTAATTGGTATACAAGATGAAAACCATATTTTAGTTGAATCATGGGGACATATATGTTCACTAGATTTAGATGAATTAAAAAATACTAATATTGGTATAAATGCCATAACTATTAATGGAGGTAACTAGTATGGATAAAAATAATATTGAAAAATTAAATAAAGTTGGACTTATAGAAAATAATCAAAAAAATGAATTATATAATGAATTAGTACAATTTTATAAAAAATCAATAGAAATTTATTTAGATAAAATTTTAAATTTAAGTGAGATTGAAAATGAATTTTTAAGCAAGATTAATTATCCAATAATACCTTCAAATGAATTTATAAAACAATTTGAGGTAAATTCTATATGGAAAATATTTTATTTAAAAAATGAAATATTTTTAGAACGTTTAAGTGAAGAAGAACTTTTAAATTTAAAAAAAGCCTATGAACTTAAAAGTATTGATATCAATTTTATAAAAAATACTTATCAAAGAGTAACAAAATATTATGAAAATTATCCAAATAATTATTATGTTCACTATCCTCATACTTATGAAGATACATATGTTATGAATAATAGTTTATTTTTGTTAATAATTGTTGATATTTTTCAAAATCAAATAAATAATTTTCAAGAATTTTATTTTGATGTAATGAATAAGTTAAATGATTTACAAGAAAGGTTAAAAACATTAGGAAAGAACATTAATTTAGAAGTTAAATACATATATAATTAAGTTAAAAAAATACTTAGTAATCTGTTTCTAAGTATTTTTCTATAGCATTAGCAATTCCTAAAGCATATTTTTCTTCATTGCCAATAATTAATTTTAAGTTTTCTTCATTATTGACATAGCCAAGTTCTAATAGATAAGGTTCTGTTGTAACATTAGCTTTATAGTAAGGATTAGCCGGATAACCATTAATATCTTTATATCTTCCATCATTTGTTGATTGAGTACTTATTCCACCTAATTCCCGAATATTATAATAGTATATCATTGATGTTGTTTTATTACTTGGTTGAACTTCATCTTCAGCTATATCATCTTCAGAAAAATATCTTTGATAAATGCCCGGAACCGTTTGATAAATTTCTTTAGGTGATATCTGTGTACCTGTTTCTTTAATAATATTTTCAATTAATAAATTAGCAAAATCAAATTCAATATCACTTGCTACATAAATTTCTAAACCATTTAATTCTTCAGCTTGGTAATCAAAAGAGTTATGATGAAGAGCAAAGTTGAATTTTGATTTTGTTTCATTAGCTAAAACAGCACTTCCGCCTTTTTCATAAATTTCAATGTTTTCATCAGTACTTCTGGTAATAGCGACTTTATATCCACGCTCTTCTAAGATTTTTTTTAGAGCCAAACTAACTGTTAAATTTAAATTTGATTCGTGATATTCCTTGCCATTTAAATATCCAATTGCCCCCGTATCAACTCCCCCATGTCCAGGGTCAATCGTAATATCATAAACATCACTTGGTAAATTAGTTTCCTTAACCGTAAATCTTAAAGTTGGGCATTCTTCATAAGTATTCCATTCAATATCAATTTTATTATTCTTACCATTCTTTGTTAAAGTATAATATTCTAAATTATCATAATCAGTTTTATTAGTTACTGAAAAATATTTATCAACTTCTTTATTATTTTCATTAGTACTTGCTTTAATTAATAAATAATAAGTTCCAACCGGTAGATACTCTAAATTAATACCTTTATTAATAAAATTACTAGTTACAAATTCCCTCTTTCCACCTTTTTCCTTAACTTCAATCGGAATTTCAATCTCATCTTTACCATTTGCTAACACTAATTTCATATCATGATAATTATCTGGTAGAACAAAAGAACCTTTAAAATTTAAATGAATTCCATAAATTGCCTCATAATTAATATCAGCATATACTGATTTATCAATTGTTTCTAAGAATGAAAGTTTTTTGCCAAAAATTAATTTATAACCAACCCAAATTAATAAAATAAAGATTAAACCAACAAGTAAAGGTATAAAAATTTTTAAATATTTTTCTTTCATTCTTCTATTCATTCTTTTCATCCTACCTTCATATGTGTTATTATAACAAAAAGAAATAAAAAACACAATGGAGGTCAATATGAAAGATATATATGATTATTTAAAGTATTATGGTAATTCCTCTTTTAAAGAACTTGCCTTTAATGAAGTAGATAGTTTAATTATAACTCTACTAACTTATGCTAAATTAACTAATATTGTTCCAAATCATAAAAAAGGTTTTAAAACCATAAAAGAAATATGTGAAATCTATTTAAAAAAATATTCGGAAAAAGATTTTAAAAAAGAAGATTATTTGTTTCCTAGTACTTATAATTTAATTAAAGCTTTAAAAGATTGTCAAAGATTTAATGAAGCTAAAGTTTATTATTATTTAGAAGAAATAAATAAAGAAACGCAATTTGGAGCTTTAACGTTAAGATTTCCATCTAACCTTTGTTATGTAGCTTTTGAAGGAACTGATAGTAATATTATTGGTTGGGAAGAAGATTTTGAATTAATCTATAAATATCCAACCATTTCACAAAACAAAGCTAAAAATTATTTAAATGAAACAATTAATATTTTAGATCGTAATATATATGTTGGGGGTCATTCTAAAGGTGGTAACTTAGCTATGTATGCTTACATGCATGCGAGTACTAATATCAAAAAAAGAATAATTAATGTTTATAACTATGATGGACCAGGCTTTTTAGATGATGTATTAAAAGCAAGAGAATGGCAAGAAATGCTTCCTAAATTAAAAATATATGTACCTGAACAAAGTATTTTTGGCATGATTTTAGGTCATGATAAATATGAAGTAGTAAAATCTCATAATCTAGGCTTATTACAACATTATGGTGATAGTTGGTGTTGTTTTGGGGGCAAATTCCTAGAAGGCAAACTTTCTAAAAAAAGTCTTAACTTAGAAAAAAACTTAAAAAAATATTTAGAGGAAATGACAGAAGAAGAAAAAGTTAAATTTGTTGAAACATTAGCTTTAATATGTGAACATTTAGGTATTAAAAATGTTATGCAATTTAGAGAAATAAAACCAATCTCCATTGTTAACTTTTTTAAAGAAATTAAAAATGTTCCTAATAATATGAAAAAAAGATTTATAGAAGTAATTAAATTAATTATCAGTGGGAGTTAATGAAAATGAATAAAATTATTTTAAAAATTGGCGGTATGACTTGTAGTGCATGTTCTAATCATGTTGAAAAACATTTAAAAAATAGTAAAGGAGTTATTGATGCTTCTGTTAATTTAGTTATGGCAACAGCCTTAGTAACTTATGATGATAGTATTAATATTAATGATTTAGCAAACTATGTTAAAACATCAGGTTATGAATACTTAGGAATATATAATGAAAAACAAGAAGAAAAAAAGGAGCATCATTTAAAACCAATTATTCTTTTAAGTATTTTAGCAATTATTTTAATGTATATTAGTATGGCTGAAATGTTAAAAATGCCAACTATTAAATATTTCTGTATGAAAGAAAATCCTCTTAATTATGCTATATGTTTATTTATATTAACTATTCCTTTCTTAATTTATGGTTTTGATATTTTAAAAAAGGGTTTAAGAAATTTATTTTCTCTAGCCCCTAATATGGATACTTTAGTAAGCATTGGGGTTTTAGCAAGTTTTTTATATAGTACATTTAGTTTAATCATGATTGTTGTAGGAAAAACTCATTATGTTCATAATTTATATTTTGAGTCCTCAGCAATTGTTTTACTTTTTATTAAAATTGGCCGTTTCTTAGAAAGTAAAAATCGTGAAAAAACTAAATCAGCAATTCAAGAATTAGTAAAAATTACGCCCCTTAAAGCTAATCTAAAAGTTGATGGAGATATTAAAGAAGTCACTATTGATGAAGTAAAAAAAGGTGATATTTTAGTTTGTAAGCCAGGAGATAAAATTGCTGTTGATGGTATTATTACAAGTGGAACAACCTATTTAGATGAAACTTTTATTACCGGTGAATCAATTCCTAGTAAAAAAACAATTAATGACAAAGTCATAGCAGGTTCTCTAAATTTAGATGGTTATATTGAATATAAAGCTATAAAAATTGGTAAAGACTCTACTATTAGTCAAATTGTGAATTTAGTAGTTGAAGCAACCAATACTAAAGCCCCAATTGCTCAAATAGCGGATAAAATAAGTAGTTATTTTGTTCCAACAATCCTTTTAATTGCGCTTTTAACTTTTCTAGGCTACTTAATATTCACTCACAATTTTAGTGCATCCTTAATTCATTTTGTAACTGTCTTAGTTGTCGCGTGTCCTTGTGCTCTAGGCCTTGCAACTCCTCTTGCAATTGTCGTAAGTGAAGGCTTATGTGCTAAAAAAGGCATTTTAGTAAAATTAAGTGTTACCTTAGAAAATGCTCATAAAGTTAATACAATAGTTTTTGATAAAACCGGAACTTTAACTTATGGTAATTTAAAAATCGCTAAAATATTTAATTATAGTAAATTATCTAATGAAGAATTAATAACAAAAGTTGCTAGTTTAGAAAGTTGTTCTTCTCATCCAATTGCTACATCTTTTACTAATTATGCTAAAGAAAAAAATTTAGAGTTAATAAAAGTTACTAACTTTAAAAATATGGCTGGTCTTGGTTTGTCTGGTAAAATTAAAAACGAAAACATTTATGCTGGAAATCAAAAACTAGTAAATAAATTAAAAATCAAAAATGATTATTTAAAAGATGAAGCTACTTTAACAAAGGATGGCAATACAATAATTTATGTAATCATTAATAATGAAATAGTAGGAGTAATAGGAGTTAAAGATATCTTAAGAATTAATGCAAAAAAAGTAGTTGAAAATTTATTAAAACTTCATAAAAATGTTGTTATGCTGACCGGTGATAATGAACATACAGCTAAAATTATTGCTGAAAAAGTAGGTATCAAAAATATTCAAGCTGAAGTAATGCCTCATGAAAAAACTAATTATATTAAACAATTAATTAAAGAAGGCAAAACCGTAATGATGGTTGGTGATGGCATTAATGATGCTCCATCTCTTGCCACTGCTGATATTGGTATAAGTGTTAATTCCGGTACTGACATTGCGGCCGATTCATCTGATGTTATATTAATGAATGATGATTTAGAAAAAATAATTTCTTTAATAAACATTAGTAAACGTACTATTAAAATAATTAAACAAAATCTTTTTTGGGCCTTTTTCTATAATATATTAATGATACCTTTAGCAATTGGAATAATAAAACCATTTGGACTTTCATTAAATCCAATGATTGCTAGTTTAGCTATGACTATAAGTAGTTTAACTGTTGTTTTAAATTCCTTAAGACTAAGAAAATAATTATTGTAATTGTTTTTCTTTTTTAGTATCTTGATATTCAATTAAATCTTCTACACGACAATCAAGAGTTTTACATAATAAAGATAGAACATATAAATCAACTCTAGAAATATTTCCTTTATAATATCCTTGAACAGTTTCAAATCTTAAACCAGTTAATTTACAAAGATGATTTTTACTCATCTTTTTTTCATCCATAATCTTTTTTAATTTAAAAATAATCTTACTTTCATTCATGAATATCCTTCCTTAAAAAGATATTAACATTGAAAACTCTATCTTGACATTCTACATTAGAATAGATAATATATTTATATACTACAGTAGAATAGAGAACATAATAAAACTATTATCAATTCATAATAAATAAAGATAGAAGGGATTACATATAAAACTTGAAAAATATGAAGATAAAAATAAGAAAAAAAGAAAAATAATTTTAATAAGTATAAGTCTAATAGCTTTAATAAGTGTATCATTTTTGTTATATAAAACTTTTGCAAGTTTTAGTGAAGAAGTAAGTTTTCCAATAATGAATGGCAAAGTAGATTATTTTGGAAATAGTGATATTTATTTTGTATTTTATAAAAATAATGAATTAACAGAAGAAATGCCACAGAAAGATAATAAAGAAAACTTAGTATTTGATCATGGTGAATGTGATAATGGAGCAAGTATCGAATGGAATTATGAAGAATGGTCACCATTAATAAAAAATTTAAAAAGTGTAAAAACCGAGTGTAGCTTGTATTTTGAAGAAAGATATACTGAAAAAATATTAAGAGGAACAGATCCAGTATTAAGTGATAAACTAATACCAATAACAATCAATGAAGAAAATGGAAGTGTTACAAGAGCAAATGAAAAAGAAAAATGGTATGATTACGAAAATCAACAATGGGCAAATGCAGTTATTTTAAAAGATGGAAAAGCTGATCCAGGAGCAAACGAGCCAATAGAAGAAAATGATATTGAAAGTTATTTTGTATGGATCCCAAGATATCGATATGAAATATTTGATGAAGGAAATTATAATGATTTAACAACCAAAACAAATAAAGAACAAATAATAAATATAGAATTTGAAAATAAAGATGTAGCAGCTCAAAATGGAAGTAAAGAAGGAGAATGGTTAACGCATCCAGCCTTCACCTCATTTAATACAAATGGCATATGGGTGGGCAAATTTGAAACAGGGTATGATGGAGCAGGAAGCACTAAAGCAGCAGAAGTAAATCCAGCTGATGAAAGAGCCTCAATAGAAGCAGCTAATAAAGTTATAATTAAACCAAATGTGTATTCATGGCGAGGAATACAAGTAGCAAAAGCATACACAGTTGGATTGCATTATGAAGAAAGATTAAATAGTCATATGATGAAAAACACTGAATGGGGAGCAGTAGCCTATTTACAACATAGTAAATATGGAAGTCATACAAGTGTGAGAATCAATAAATTCAAATTATCTAACCGGTTATGCAGCAATTCATGAACCAACCACAGGCTATACAGGAACAAATGAATTATGTAGTAATACACTTGATGCTTGCAATGAATATGGAGAAGTAAACAAAGCAGGAGAAGATGGAACATATAATACCAATTACTTTAATAAAGCAAGTGTAATATCAAGTACAACAAATAATTATAGTGGAATTTATGATATGAGTGGAGGAGCTTGGGAATATATGATGAGCGGAATAGATGATAATAGTACTGGCGATGGCAAAACCGGTAAATTGTCAGCAGGACGCCATAATATGTGGAATTCTGGATTTATAGGAAAATTAACCTGTCTAGGATGTAATGATCCAGGAGTAGAAGTAAATCATGATATTTCCGAAGTAACAGAAGGAATAGCTTTACCAACAGATGAAAGATATTATGATAAATATGATTATAGTACAAGTAGTGTAACATATAATAGGGGTTTTTTAGGAGATACAACCAAAGAAATAGGCCCGTTTCAAACTATGCAATATTTAACTCAATCAAGACCAGTAGGAAGTTGGTATAACGATGAGGCATGGTTTGTCGGTTTGGGAAATCCATGGGTCATACGTGGTGGCGCTTACACCAATGGTACAGGAGCTGGCGTGTTCAATTTCAATGCCGCGGACGGTCGTACGGCTGGCTACTACAGTTTTCGTCTTGTTCTAGCTTTTTAAAAATAATGATTAATGAGTAAAATAAAATGCATTATAATTTGCACATTTTAAACAATTTCTTATTACTTTAATTTTTTAATTTATAACTAAGTGGTCTAAAGTAATAAGCTTTTCTTGACATAGGGGGGGGGGTTAAGTGTTAATATTTATATATAGTAGGAGGCTATATGTAAATATGAAACTCGAAAAATATGTTGATAAAAATAAGAGGAAAAGAAAAATAATTTTAATAAGTATAAGTCTAATTGTATTAATAAGTATATCATTTTTGTTATATAAAACATTTGCAAGTTTTAGTGAAGAAGTAAGTTTTCCTATGATGAATGGAAAAGTAGATTATTTTGGTAATAGTGATGTTTATTTTGCTTTTTATAAAGGAAATGAATTATTAGAAGAAATGCCAAGTAAAGAAAATAGTGAAGGATTAGTGTTTATCGATGGGGAATGTGATAATGGAGCAAGTATCGAATGGAATAAAGATGAATGGGCTCCCTTAATAAAGAATTTAAGTAAAAGTAAAACCAAATGTACCTTATATTTTAATGATAAATATATCGATCGAGAATTAAATGGAGCAGATCCAGTATTAAGTAGTAAATTAATACCAATAATAATAAATGAAGAAAATGGTCATGTTACAAGAGCAAGTGCCAAAGAAAAATGGTATGATTATAAAAATCAGAAGTGGGCAAATGCAGTTATCTTAAGAAGTGGTGTAGAAGACCCAGGAGAAAACCAACCAATCGAAGAAAATGATATTGAAAGTTATTTTGTTTGGATCCCAAGATACAGGTATCAAATATTTGATGAAGGAAACTATGATGGCTTAACAACCAAAACAAATAAAGAACAAATAATAAATGTTGAATTTGAAAATAAAGATATTGAACCTCAAAATGGAAACAAACAAGGAGAATGGTTAACGCATCCAGCGTTTACCTCATTTGATACGAATGGCCTATGGGTAGGAAAATTTGAAACCGGTTATGATGGAGCAGGAAGTACTGCAGCTGCTCAAGTAAATCCAACAGATGAAAAAGCTGCAATAGAAGCAGCAAGCAAAGTGATAATCAAGCCAAATGTATATTCATGGCGAGAAATTCAAGTAGCTAAAGCTTATACAGTAGGAAGACATTATGAGCAAAATTTAAATAGTCATATGATGAAAAATAGTGAATGGGGAGCCGTAGCTTACTTACAACATAGTAAGTATGGAAGCCATCAAGAAATAAGGATCAATAATAATTATGATTTTTTAACAGGCTATGCCGCAAGACAAGAACCAACGATTGGCTATACAACCACTAATGAATTATGTAGTGTAAATTCAGAAGCTTGTAATGAATATGGAAGAGTTTCTTCACCTGGAGCTGATGGTGACTATAATACCAATTATTTTAATAAAGCAAGTGTGGTAGCCAGTACAACAAATAATTATAGTGGAATCTATGATATGAGTGGGGGAGCTTGGGAAAATATGATGAGTGGAATGGATGACAACAGCACTGGAGATGGCCACACTGGCAAATTATCATCAGGCCGACATAATGTTTGGAATTCAGGATTTAAGGGAAAATTAACATGTCCCGAATGTAATGATAATG
The DNA here is from genome assembly GCA_947626445.1 of uncultured Bacilli bacterium. GTDB lineage: Bacteria > Bacillota_I > Bacilli_A > RF39 > UBA660 > Ventrenecus. Next base: position 2,123 of record CANQSC010000003.1, on the reverse strand, counting down.
GATTGGAAGTAAATCATAGTATTATAGAAGTAACAGAAGGAATAGATTTACCAACCGATGAAAGATTCTATGATAAATATGATTATAGTACCAGTGACACGTCGTATAATAGAGGAAAATTAGGAGATGCGACCAAAGAAATGGGCCCATTCCAAAGTATGAAATATTTAATTCAATCAAGAAATGTAGGTAGTTGGTATAATGATGAAGCATGGATTGTTTACACGGCCCGTCCATGGGTTCAACGTGGTGGCATTATTGACTTTGGAACTGGTAGTGGTATTTTCGATTTACATACGGATTATGGATCATCGTCGAGTTATCACAGCTTTCGTCTCGTTCTAGCTTTTTAAATATTAATAGTGTAAACATTGTTTATAAATATAGACAATGTTTATTATTTTTTTGTATACTTTATATATATTTTATTTATTTAATGTTTAAATAAATAAAAATTATAAATACTAAGTAATGAGGTGACTAACTTATGTACGATACTATTATCATTGGTGCTGGTCCTGCTGGCTTAACAAGTGCTCTTTATTTATTAAGAGCAAATAAAAAAGTTTTAATGTTAGAAGCTAAAAGTTATGGTGGGCAAATTCTTAATGCCAATAAAGTTGAAAATTATCCAGGTATTATGTCAATAAGCGGCTATGATTTTGCAACTAATTTATATAATCAAGTTAAAAATTTAGGTGCTGATATTAAATATGAAACTGTCTTAAAAATAAGTGATGATAAAAAAGTTATTACTGATAAAAATGAATACCAAAGTTCTACAATTATAATTGCCACAGGTGCTTCTAATCGCAAACTAAATCTTCCTAATGAAACTAAATTTATTGGTAAAGGTATTTCTTATTGTGCTACTTGTGATGGTAACTTTTTTAAAGAAAAAACTGTTGCGGTTATTGGGGGAGGAAATACCGCTTTAGAAGATGCTTTATATTTATCTAATCTTGCTCATAAAGTTTATTTAATTCATCGTCGGAGTGAATTTCGGGGTGAAGATAAAAATTTAGAAGAACTTAAAACTAAGTCTAATGTTGAATTTATATTAAACTCTAATATTGTATCTTTAAATGGTCAAGAATATTTAGAAAGTATTATGCTTAAAGACAATGAAGAAACTATGCAAGAATTAAAAATAGATGGCTTATTTATTGCTATTGGTAGAATACCTGAAAATGAAATCTTTAATAATGTTGTTGATTTAGATGATAATGGCTATATTATTGCTCATGATGATGTATATACTAAAACAGCTGGAATATTTGTAGCTGGGGATGCTCGTCTAAAGCCCTTGCGCCAGTTAACAACTGCTGTAGGTGATGGGTCTCTTGCTTCTTTAGCAGTTTTAAAAGAACTAAAGAAAAGTAAATAAAAGCTTTTCTTTTTTCATATAATATTTTATGAAAAAATATTTAATTAGTTTTTTATGTTTTTGTATCTTAACTTCTATTTTATATATTAATCCTTCTTTGGCAAGTGGTCCTTTAAGTAATAAAACTTATGTCATTGATGTTGGCCATGGTGGTGTTGATCCGGGAACTGTTGTTGGAAATATTTATGAAAAAGATATTAATTTAAAAATTAGTCTTAAATTAAGAGATAAATTAAAAGAAAATGGGGCAACAGTTATTTTAACTCGTGATGGTGATTATGATTTAGGAACTCCTAATGCCAATCGCCGTAAGAAAAGTGATTTTGATCACCGTATTAAAATTATTAATAATAGTAGGGCTAATTATTATATATCAATTCATCTTAATTATCTAAAAGATAGTAGCTACTATGGTCCTCAAGTATTTTATAATGAAGAAAATTCTTTAAATAAAGAAATTGCTTTAAAAGTACAAGATTATTTAAATAAAAATTTACAAAGTAATAGAGAAATTAAAAAAATTCCTAATAGTACATATATGTATAGTAGATTAAAAATTCCTGGAATTTTAATAGAATGTGGTTTTTTATCTAATGTTAAGGAAAGACAAAAACTTTTGAGTGAAGAATATCTTGATAAATTTAGTCAAATTCTAGTAGAAAGCCTAAAAAATTGTTGACATAGGGGGGGGGGTATTATGTTAATATTTATATATAGTAGGAGGCTATGTATAAAT
>CANQSC010000002.1 GCA_947626445.1 uncultured Bacilli bacterium | reverse complement strand
AGGAGGAAAAGATGAAAAAGAAAATTTTAGTAATATCATTATTATTAGTTATGATATTACCATTTATTAAAGTTAGTGCAAAAAGTTCTACATTAACAATTGGCTATGATAATTATCATACTGGTAAAAGCAGAGATTATGTAGATGGATCTAATACTATTTCAATATATGTAAATTATTTAATAAATCAGCTTGGGCAACATGTGACCAATAAAATATCTAGAATTGGCATGCAATATATTGAGATTGCAAGTACCTATTGTACCAATTTAGGTAGAGTTACAGAATATACTGATCCAGGTAATACAACATCTCATAATTGGGGATATATGTCAGCTGGAACTAGATACTATGATTTCTACACTAATATTGATGGCGTAGGTTATGATGGTCTTTACTCCTCAAACGTTACATTTTCTCCATTAAAAAATTAAAATATTAATTATTACAAAATCTATCATATAATATATATGATATGATTTTGTAATAGTGCTATTTAAAAATATACTTTATATTTTAATAAGAAAGTTTTATAATAAAGAAAATAGGTGGTTAGATGAAAAAAGATAATGCGATTAAAATTATAAATTGTACGAAAGAGTATAATAAAAAAAATTCTATAAAAGTAAAAGCATTAAATAATATAACCTATAGTTTTGATTATGGTAGTTTATATGCAATAATGGGACATTCTGGAAGTGGTAAAACAACATTATTAAATATAATATCTATGATTGATAAAAAAAATAATGGTAAAATATTAATTAATAATATTGACGTTGATTTTATAGATGAAAAAGAAAAAGCAAGGATTAGAAATCAAGATATAGGTTTAATATTTCAAAATTATTTGTTAAATGATAAAATGAATAGTATAGAAAATATCATTCTTCCAATGTATATAAATAAGAATATAGCAAAAAATAATAGGAAAAAAATTGCAATGCAATTATTAAAATTAATAGGATTAGAAAATCGTGCCAATCATTTTCCAACAGAATTATCAGGTGGTGAACAACAAAGAGTTGCGATAGCTAGGTGTTTAGCTAATAATCCTAAAATAATATTAGCTGATGAACCAACAGGTAATTTAGATGAAGAAAATGAACTTTTTATATTTAGCTTATTAAAAAAATTAGCATTACAAGGGAAATGTGTAATTGTTGTAAGTCATGATAATTCTATTAAAAAATTTGCTGACAAAGTATTGTATATGAAAAAAGGAGTGTTATATGAAGAAACAAGATAAAATTTTTTTTTCAATAAAAAGTATTATTTCTAATAAAAGTAACTTTATTGTTATATTATTATTACTTTTTTGTTCTATAACTTTTATTTTTGGAATTTCTTATTATATGTCATTAAACAACTTTTGGAATAGTTGGCTTGATAAATCTTATGATTTTAGATTATATAATGTAACTTATGATTTTGAGCAAATAGATGAAAGTATAATGATTGAGCGGTTAAAAAATGTGAATGGTGTAAATGATGTATTTACATATCCAGAATTTATGACATATGGAATTGCAACAGAATTTGTAAATGATAATGTTGATGGAGAAGTTAAAATATGGGGAACAGTAGCAGGAAGCAAAAAAATTATAAAAGGTGTAGATCTTAGTGATAATTTATATGAAATAATTTGTCCTACTAATTTTTTACCAAAATCTCTTATTCAGAATGGCCTTTACGATTCAAGTTTAGAAATTAATTTAATGGATAAAGTAAATGAAAATTTAAATATTAAATTATTTCCTTCAATGAATGTTAATTCGGAAACAAAATTTAAATTAGTTGGAGTTTTTGATGAAAAATATGATTATTCAGATAATAATATTTGCTATACAAATCATGAAACAATACGTAAAATAAATGAAAAATATCAACCAGAACTATTTGAAAATAAAAATTATTCGTTGTATATTTTATTGGATAAGAATACTAATATTGATTCTATTAATAATATAAGCGGAGTATTAGAAACAACTCAATTAAAAACTATAAAAAAAGATATAGGAAGTCAAGTAATAACCATTACAGGAATACTTTTGGGAATTTTGTATTTTTTAAGTTTTATAATTATTTCTTTAATTCTTAAAAAGCAATATGAAAATAATTATAAAACATATTCAATATTATTAACTACTGGTTATACTAGAGAAGATATCAAAAACCTTAATAAGTGCAGTATTTTAATAATTGTAACAATAGTGGAAATAATAAGTGCTATTCTATCATACTTTTTAGCTAAAATATTTGTAGGTATTTTTTTGAAAAATGATATGCAACTATCTAAAATTACTATAAATGTAACATTCTTAGTGGTAATAATAAACTATATTTTAACATTAATTATTCTTACATTATCAAATAGAAAAGTAATAAAAAATATTAATAAATTATCTATTATTGATATTTCAAAAGGATAATTATGTATATAGAGTATATTAAATCATTTTATAATAATAAAAAGTGTATAAAAAAATACATTTATTTGTATATTTTAATAATTTTGATGTGTAATTTAACATTAATTGTTAATAGTTATATAAAAATGCAAATAGGTGAAATAACTAACCAAGAAGAAAATAGAATAATAAATTTAGAATTGAAAGACGATTTAAATGTTAAATCATTTATAAAAAAAATAAAAAATATGAGTAAAATTCAATTTGTTGAATATTATTTATTTAATAATTTTGATGATAAAATAATTGATTTTGATAAAATAGAACCATTAATTAATATTAATGAAGATTATATAATATATGTGCCTTTTGAATTAGCAAATAATATTAATTTAGATACTGAAAATGTGAAAATATATTATGTAAATGATAATAAAATTTCGTTTAATTTATCTTTAGCACTTCATTTAAACCAAATTTATAATTTAAATAATTTTAATATAAAATTTATTGCAAAATCGTATAATTATGTTAATGAAATAATTAATGAATTGAATGAATTTGGTTTTTCAGCATACTATAATCCTTCTAATAAATTAGAATTAGATACTTATATTAAGTTATATAAAATTATAAATTTTATAATATTTTTTGGATTTTTATTAGCGACTATAATTTTTAGTATTTCAATTTTAATAATGATTTATGAACAAAAAAAAGATATTTACTTATTACATATATTAGGTTATAAGAATAATCAATTACTAAATCTTATAATATTTGAAAATTTTATTTTTTTATTTATAAGTAGTATATTTAATTTTATAATATTGTTAATAGTAAAAATATTAAAAAAGATATTTTTTGATAAAGCCTTATTAGTTATTGAATTTAAAAATATTTTTATAATTTGTTTTATATATTTAGTTTTAATATTTATTATAGGTTATATAGTATTTGCTTTATTGAAAAGAAAGGAGTTTAATATAAATTGAAAGTTTTAAAAAAATATAGAGTAATATTTATAATTATAGGATTAATTATTATTGGTGTTTTAATATATTATTTTCTTCTTTTAAAAGAAAATAATAATAATAATAATAATACGCTAAATTTTAGAATTATTAATAATAATGATTATATTAACGATACTCAATTGTACTATTTATTTTCTGATAATAATAATATGTATTATTTGAGGGGAAAAAATCCTAATGATATATTTATTTTAATAAGTAGTATTGGAGTAATTGATGATAATATATATAATTTGGCTGTAAAAAAATTTCAAAATAAGCAAAAAAGCTTTGAAATAGATGGAAATATTTTAAGAATGAATAATGTTAAATATTCATTATATTCTTTAGAATTAGGCATTGATGAATTTATGACTAAAATGAATGTTGAAAAAGAACCATATGAAAATATAGAATTTAAAGCAACTGATTATGAAATAGATGTTGATAAAAATAGAACTCTTTATTATACTGATAAAAATGGTGTGAAAATTTATAATGAAAATTTAAAATATATAAAAATTATTGATAAGAATAATAAAAAATTTGAATTGTTTGAATTTTTAGCAAAATATAATTTGCCGTCAGATGTTATATATAATATTTTTGAACTAGAAAATAGCACTTTTGAAGATTCAATATTTTTACTTTCAGATTCTACACAACCATCTTTAATAAAAGCGATTCAATATCGAAATTTAAGAGTGTCATGTTATTATGAAAATAATGAAATATTTTATGTTATGTCTTATGAAAATGAAAAAAAGAATTGATTGTTTTTGTATATTTGAATATAAAGTATTAAAAAGGGGCTGTCCGGAAATTAAGTAATTAATTTCTTGACAGTTTCTTTTTTTTATAAAATTAAAAAATCCCCAAAATCATTAGGAAATTAGGGATATTATATGATACAATAATCTTGTTCAAGGAGTTGTATCACATGAAATATTTTAGCATAAAAAGAACACTTTTTGTAGTATATAATCAAAAATGTTGTGAGGAATTTGATAAAATTGATAAATTTATGCAATTATTAGAAAATTCAGGTGTTGGAAAAATTGTTGCAAATGTAAAGTATAAAGATAAAAATTATAAAGGAAGAAATGGTTATAATTCATTTAATTTATTCGCAGCAATTATATATTGTTTTATGAGATTTAAAGCAACTCTTAGAGATATTGAAGATAAATTTATTTTTGATTTAAGAGTAATTTATATTATGGAAAATAATTTACCAAAGCATACAGTTATTGGAGATTTTATTAATAAATATATATTACCATATCAATATGAAATATTTACTATGATTACAAAAACAATTATAGAAGAACTTAATGTAATTACAGATATTCAATATAATGATGGAACTAAAATAGAAGCAAATGCTAATAAATATAAATTTGTATGGAAACCAACAACTTATCATAAAAAATTAGATATTAAAATTAGAGAGTTATTACTTCAAATAGGAATTGAAATAAAAGATAAAAAATTGATTAAATCCTTTCAATTTAATGAATTACTAAAAGAGTATATTATAAGAGAAAATATAGATGTTGACTCTATTCCAACTGGTAAGGGTAAACGATTAAGTAAAGAGCAAAAAAATTATAAATTAGCATATCAATATCTAATTAAACTACTTGAGTATGAAGAAAAAGAAGCAACATGTGGTGAAAATAGAAATTCGTATTATAAAACAGATAAAGCTGCAACAGCCATGGTATTGAAAGAAGATTATTATTCTAGAACAGGTCATGATTTTCATGCCGGATATAATATTCAAGTAATGGTTTCAAGTGGAATAATAACTATGTATGGAGTTTTTCAAAATAGAGATGATTTTTATACCTTTATTCCAATGAATGATTTATATTATAAATATTACAACAAACATCCAAAAAATGAATGTGCAGACTCCGGATATGGAATGTATGAAAATTACAAATATATGAAAGAACACAATATAAAAAATTATGTAAAACATTATACATGGAGTGGCGAAGCAGATGGGAAAAGACCTCAACTTTTTTATACATTTGATGATGGAATAATGTGTTTAAATACTTGTATTGGCAAAGAAATATCTTTTGAAGGAATAAGGCATCCAAGATATAAAAACAGTAAACTTTATAAATTTGTTGGTTGCAATAATTGTAATTATTCATATATTTGCAAGAAAAATTTAAAGAATAAAACTTATGATTATAGATTATATGAATTAATACCAGAATACGAATTATTAAAAGAAGAAGCAAGAAAAAATTTACAAAGTCCAAAGGGAATAGAAGTAAGAATAAATAGAAGTATACAAGTAGAAGGTGCATTTGGGCAAATAAAAAATAATATGAATTATGATAGAATCAGAAGACGAGGATTAAAAAAAGTTTCTTGTGAAATTATGCTTATGTGTTTAGGAGCAAATATAAGAAAATATTTTTCTACTTTGGATGGTAGTAATTTAAAAGATAATTATTGGAATACTTCTTCAAATTTAAAAGAAGAAAAATTTCCTTATGTAAAGCCCCAAAAAAAGAAACTGTCAAGAAATTAATTGCTTAATTTCCGGACAGCCCCTTTTATAAATGTTTAACCTTTGTAATTATTTAATTACAGGGCTTAAAACTACATTGTTTGATGTAACTCCATTATAGGCTTTTCCATCAATATTAGTGTAGAAATCATAGTATCTATTTCCTTCGGCTAAATTTCCCCAACTATGTGAAATAGATCTACCTGGATTAGTATAGACTGATGTAGTACCAATAATAATACAAGATGTACCACTATCCTCCACATAGCGCATTCCTAATCTTCCAATTTCGGTAATAGTGCTAGAACCATTTTGTAAGTTTGTACGCCATACATTAATATAAATACTATTAGTTCCAGATTTATATAAATGTTGCGGAGCTTCATAGAAACTATTATATCCTATGTTTAAAGAAGTATAATAATCGTATGCATCTCTAGCATTAGCTTTTACTATTGGTAAAATAACAAGGAGTAATAAACTTAATCTAAGTAGTTTTTTCAAATTAAATACCTCCTTTCTAATATCAATACTATCTATGTACTTATAGTTTTAAGTTACCTATTAGATGATAGTATTTTATTTAAATTCTACGTTGGTGACATTGTTACTGAATTCGATTTGATACCATAATAGCTCTTTCCATCAATATTAGCATAAAAACTATAAAATCTATTGCCAGCTGACATATATCCCCAGTTATGTGATACAGTACGATTGATATACACTGACATATTTGTATCTCCTAACTTGATACAATAGGTACTTGCATTTTCTATATATTGTACTCGTAATTTCGATGAATCATAAATATTTCCAATGCTTGTTCCATTTTCGTTAATGAAATTATCAACATATATTGAGATACTATTAGTTCCATTTATAAAGTTTTCAGTTTCTGTTGTATAATGTTTTCCATATGGGACATATATACTAATAGTTTTAGCACTAACTTTAATAAACGGTAATATCATAGCTAATAATAATGATATTACTAAAATTTTCTTTTTCATCTTTTCCTCCTTTCTAGCAAACAATAATGAAATATCAAAGTTGTTAATTGCAATTTAATAATAATTGTTTTTAGCATTTAAATACACTACTCAATAGGCGATATTTACGAATTATTCGCCTATTGAGTAGTGTAGTTTTAAAATGATTATATATATAATTATATAGAATTATTATTTTTCTATTCATATTTTAAGGAGTGTGATTTTTATGGTTAGAAAAAATTCTAAAAATGTTGAAAATTTAGGAGATCCGTTAGTTTTAAATGTTCAACAATGGTTAAATGAAACATATGGTGCAGATCCAAGATATGAAATTATTGAGGAAAATGGAAAAACTGGTTGGGATACTATTTATGCATTAACTAGAGCATTTCAAATTGAATTAGGAATTAAAGAAACAGCAGATAATTTTGGTTCGACAACTAGTAAAATGTTTGAATTAAGATTTCCAAATGGAATTCATCAGCAAGAAGATGATGATATTTCTGAGAATAATATTTATGGTATAATACAAGGATGTTTGTTTTGTAAAGGATATTCAACTGGATTGAACAATTTAACTTTGCATTTTTATAATGGTACTGGTAATGCAATTCGTGAATTAAAAAAGGATGCAGGATTAAATGATAATAGTTCAACAATTACTTTGAATATTATGAAAGCATTATTATCTATGGATTACTTTTATTCATATGATGATTCAGATAGAACTAAAAGAATACAGGAGATACAAAGATATTTAAATAGAAATTATGAAGATTATATTGGCCTTATTCCATGTGATGGCATATATCAAAGAAGTACAAATATAGCATTAATATATGCTATACAAGCAGAAGAAAAATTACCATTTGATGTGGCAAATGGTAATTTTGGTGAAACTACCAAAAGATGTTGCCCTAATATTCCATATGATAATATTGCAAAAGATTATTATGAAAATAAATATACAAATTCTGATATTGAAAAATTTATAATATTAATGAAAATGGGGCTTTATTTAAATAATGTAGGTTTAGGAGATTTTTCTTCAGAATATGATTCTTCATTAATATTAAATTTTCAGAAAATTTATTCGATTCCTATTAATGGAATTTGTAATTTAACAACATGGTTAGCATTATTTATTAGTTGCGGAGATATTAATAGAGATTTTATAGCAATTGATAGTGCGACTATTATATCAGATAATAATATATCAGTTTTAAAAGATAATAATATAGATTATATTGGTAGGTATTTGTCTGGATATTTATGGTTTGGCGAAGAAAAAATAAGCAAAGCATTATCCCATGATGAAATAAAGCTATTAAATAAAAATAACATAAGGATTTTTCCAATATATCAAGAGGACGGAACGTATATAGAATATTTTACTATTGAAAATGCTATTAATGATGCTAATGAAGCGTATGATAAAGCTGTAGAACTCAATTTACAATTTGGAACAATTATTTATTTTGCAGTAGATTGTGATGTATTAGATTACCAAGTTTCAGACTATATAATTCCATATTTTAAAGAATTGTATACTCAATTTATGACAAGATGTGGTAATAAATATAGAGTAGGAATATATGCAACAAGAAATACTTGTACTAGAGTTTGCAATGCTGGATACTCATGTAGTAGTTTTGTAAGTGATATGTCAACTGGATATAGTGGAAATCTAGGTTTTCCTATTCCTGAAAATTGGGCTTTTGATCAATTTGATAATACAATTATTTATAATAAAAGTAATTCTTCAAGTATTGAAGTAGATAAAAATGGTTTTTCTGGAAGAAACCTAGGAATGATTGAAGAATTTTCTGACAAAAAGATAGGTGAAGATGTGTTTGATTATGGTGGAAAAATTTTAGTTAATATGAGTGGATCTAGTATATCAGTATATGAATCAAAAAAATTTAAAGAAATTGATTTGCCTTATGCATATGATTTGTATGAGGTAGATGGAAAAGAAATCGGAATTATTAATCCTAATGAATTTTATGTTAGATTTGCGACTTCTAATTTTGAAAAGGATCATATTCACAAAGTATTATTTAATAATGGTAATGAAGTTAAGAGTGGATATATAACTGAAAATAATTATAATTCTGATAATACTGATACAGAAATTCCATATCAAGAGAATTATTTTAGTGTAACTTATAATCCAGATAATAATAATTTGATTTTGCACTCTTGGGGTAGTGACGTTATTTTTGAAGTTAATAAACCTGTTCCTTTTTTTAAAGGGTCAATATATGGTGGAACTTTGAAAAAGGGTGATAAATTAAAAGCAATTTTTGATGTAGATAAATATGGCTCAACAAGACCTTGGTGTATGTATTTTGACCAAATTTGGAATGATGAAACTAATGCTTGGGAAGATTTCAATGCTTTTGTAAGTGTTGGAATTGAACTTGGTACACTTGGATCTTCTAGGGCATTATATTAAATTATACACATACATATCTATATACATTTCAATTGAATAAATATTTAATATATATTAAAATATGTATTCAAGGAGGAAAATTAGTTGAAAAAAAATGTAATGATAATTATGACAAGCATTGCTGTTGGAATTGTTTGCTTTGTATTAATTATATTTAGAAAAGATAAAAACAAGGAATACAAAGAATACTATAATATTGAAAATATTGAAACAGTAGAATATCGTTGGAAAGATGCCAAATTTGTTATTGCAGATTTTACAGAGTACAATAAAATAGATGGATTTAGTAGTGCTTTACTTTTAGAACATGAAAAAAATCAATATGAATTGCTTCAATTATTTGAAATGTGTAATTATAATAAAGCTAAAAGGATAATGAAGTATTATAAAAATCGTCTTTATATTATTGGTTGTAGAAAAAAAGGTTTTATTGATTTAGATTCACAAGACTTTAAAATTAATAATTGGGATTTAAATTTATCACAAGAAATTGAAGTTAAAGAGATAATTGATATAAATGATACTAATATGACTTTGTTGGTTGTATATCATGATAATAGTAATAAAGGACAGCAAACAATAAAATGTAATATTGATGGTACAAATTGCAATATTGTGTAATAAATTTTAAATAATTTCTAATGTAAGGCGTTGAATAAAATGAATAATATATGACAAAATTTAGCTTAAAATATGTTCTTGAAATTTATAAGCAAAATTGAATGGTATAAAATTATTAAAAAATAGTTGTGAGTTTTAAACTTTTTATTATTAATAGTTAAATAGATTGTATGGTGATTAAAGGTTTAAAGGTTTAACAAATGCAGTTTTTGTATTGACATTTTAATTAATTTAATATATTATATGAAACAATTAAAGGGGGATTTAGTATGTTTCATACTCCGTCAATGAATTTGGATTTAATTAGAACTTTTGTTATAGTTGGTCAATCTAAAGATTTTAATGATGCTGCATCTAAGTTGAATATTGATGCTACTAATGTATCAAGACATATTAAATCTTTAGAAAATTTGATGGGAACAAAACTAATTAATAAAAATTCTAAAAATTATATTGAATTAACAGAAGATGGTAAAACATTATTTGAAGGTTACGAAAAAGCTTATAATTTACTATTTATTACAGAAAAGACATTCAAGCAAAATAAAGATTTAAATAGTGGGAAGATAGCAATAGGTGTAGCAGAGGATATAGAGATTAGTGTGCTAAATGATAAAATAGAATCATTTAAAAAAGATTATCCTAAAGGTGCTTTTAAAATTATAAATTTATCAACTAAAGATTTATTTGAAAAGTTATATCATTATAATGTTGATTTTGTTATAGATGAAAAAATAGATAATTATACAAAATCAAGTGGAATTAAGATGGTTGATTTATTTACAGAAAGATATTGTTTAGTATATATAAAAAATAAATATAATCTTGAAAATATAAATGATCTTAAAGATATTCCTTTAATTCTTCCTATCAGTGCAAAAAAAGAGAGAAAATTGTTCGAACAATTATTATCAAAAAATAATATAGAAAGAACCTTATCCATTGAAACAGCAAGTTATGAATCTGCTTTAGATTATGCAAAAAGAGGATTGGGTGTTGCATTATTGCCGACGAGTTTAGCAAAGACAACAGATTTAGAAATGCTAGATATTCCTTTAGAAAAAAATATAGCTATTGCATACATAGAAGAAAACTTATCGCCTGCATCAAAAGAATTTTTGCAAAAATTTTGCTAAACTATTGACATGTGTATTAGAAAATGATATATTATATTCGAGTAGTGCCTAGGAAACTTTAGAAGCCCTAGGTCATTTTTGTTTAAGGAGGTTATATGAAAGAATATAAAACGAATGAAGAATTATTAGATTATTTAGAAACTAAAAATGTTACTGTTAAAAATAGAAAGCTTGCTTTAAAAAAATTGGAAAAATATACTTATTACTCTATAATCAACAGTTATAAATATAATTTTAAAGATTCTAACAATAATTATTTACCTAGTGTTTCATTTGAGGAAATATATTCTTTATATAACTTCGACAAAAATTTAAAACTAATATTATTAAAATATGTTTTGGAAATTGAAATAGTTATAAAATCTTTAGTAGCAAATCATATTTCTAGTATATATGGTATAGATACTTATTTAGATGTTAATAATTTAGATAATAATGCAAGTTTATCTGTGAGGAAAAACTTGATTAATAAAATTAACAAAGAAATTAATCATAACTATGGAGTACATCTTGCTATCACTCACTATAAAGATACTTATGGATTTATTCCTCCATTTGTTTTAAATAAAGTTTTAACATTCGGAGTTATTAGTAGTTATTATGGATTACTAAAACAAAATGATAGGCAAATTATTTCAAAAAAATTTAAAATATCTGATTTATTGTTAAAACAAATATTAAGGTGTTTAACCAATATTAGAAATATTTGCGCCCATAACGAACGTTTGTTCTGTTATAGAGATAAGTATACCCTTAAGTATAAAGAGATTGATGCAAATTATAAATCAAAAGATAATCTTACAAATTTATATATGATGATTAAATCCATGCAAATTTTTTTAGATAAGAGACAATATAATAGTTTTATAAAAGCAATAGAAAAAGAAATTAAAAAATTAGATACTAAATTAGTTTCAATAAATGTTAACGACATTTTAAGAATTATGGGTTATCCTAATGTATAATTTTATATTTTTATAATATAATATTAATGAGTGGTGCTTAGAAAACTTTAGAAGCTCTAAGTCATTCAGACCTAGTTTCATATTGAAATTAGGTTTTTTAGATTGCAAAATTGCATTTTCACTTGTAAAATTGCATGGATAAATTTAATAATATTCATGTTAGAATAATCATCAATTAAAAAAGAGGTGATTATATGTCTGTAATTGAAATGCACTCTAGTTGGTTGGCAATAAATTCAATTGTTGGATGTCCTAATGGATGTAAATATTGTTTATTACAAGCAACAAATGATAATAATTGTTTTCCTAAAGAACTTGCAACACCAGAAGAAGCAGTAAAACAATTATTGAATTATAAATATTATGATAGAGATATTCCTCTATGTTTGTTTCCAAATACAGATATTTTTGTAAATTCTAAAAACATTAAATATCTTTTAAAACTGCTTGATGTGTTAGATCAAAACAATGTTATGAATGATTTAATCATTATTACAAAATGTAATATTCCAGAAGAAGTTATTGATAGAGTTAAACAATTAAAAGAAAAAAAACAAAACATTGTGTTTTATATTAGCTATTCTGGATTAGGTAAAGATATAGAGCCAAGAATATCTGAACAAATATTAAAAAATAACTTTAAAAAATTACACGAAAATGGGATAGATGTAATACATTATTTCAGACCATTTTTACCACAAAATTCAAATCCTAAAAAAATAAAAGAAATATTAGATTATGTAAATCAATATACTGATATTTCAGTTACAACAGGTTTAGCACTTATTGAAACATTTATTGATAAAATTGAATGTTGGGATGAAGTAAAGGAAAATAGAGAAGCTTGTTTAAAAGCAAATTGTGTATGGCCTGAAAATGCTTGGAAATTTTTTAATAAAAATTATACTCATTCTCAACAAGTTTTCCAAACTAACACATGTGGATTAAACACAAAATTGAAAAGACCATCAACCCAATATTATGGTACAGAAGAATGTTTAAATTATAATCATTGTAGCGAAGAACAAAGAACTCGTTGTCGATTAGCTCATAAAAAAATAAGTGAAGAACTAATAAAAGCAAAATGTTCTTTATTACTTGAAAAATTAGGTTTTGATATAAAAGGCGTTAATTACTGTTTTGATAAGTATGGAAGTTTGGAACTTAAAAATGCTGATTTAAAAATTAGTGATGCTTCTTATTTATCTTATAAATTAGGAGTTAAAGTTTATGTATCAACTAATAATATCGTAAAAGATACATATAATTCTACTTTAAATGGAGCAAAACCACTTGTTTTAAAGGCAGGTGTTAGAAAATGAAAGATATAATCAAATTTTTAGATACTTATTATGATGCAGCATTAAAATTAGTTAGTGATTTTGATATTACGAAGAGTAAAGAATGGAATCCAAGAGATTATTTAAATGAATTATATGTTCAATTAGGTCATGTATATAATGTCTTATTTGCAAATGAAAATGTTAATGAAAACAAAAGAAAAATAGACAATCTTGGTGATGAATTATCGGATGTTCTTTTACAACTAATAAATCTTGCAAGAGTATTAAATATAGACATGTATGGAATTAAAGAATATAAAAACTATAAGTATGATGATTTAAATGGTCTTACTATTCTTTTAGGACAACTTACAGAAGCTGTAATGGAAATTTATGAGTGTCGTTTTAAGAAAAATAGAGCAGACTTCAATACAAGCTATGATTTTGTTAAAGACAGATTATATAAATTGTTTATTATTACTTATCAAATATCTAAAAAATATAAATTAAATATGATTAAAGAATTTAATGATATGTTAAAAGATGCAAATGGATTTTTGGATAGATTTAGAAAAGGTAATACTAGTAAAATTGAGTTCATTGATATTTATGATGAAAAAGGTAATCTTCTTGGATATTGTGAAAAAACTCAAGCTCATAAATTAGGATATTGGCATAAAGTATTTGGCTGTTTAATATATAATAGTAAAAAGAATAAAGTGTTTTTACAACTTAAAAATCCTAATCATAATAAAGTAAATAAAGCACCACTTCTTGAAATTACTGCCGGAGGTCATTTATTATCAGGAGAAACTGTTAAAAATGGTGTAAGAGAAATTAAAGAAGAAACTGGTTTAGATATTCAATATGATAAATTAACTTTTGTCGAAGAAAGAACTTGTAATAAGACTGTATCAAAAAATTATAAAATAAAAGAATTTCAATATTTTTATATCGCTGATTTAAATATAGATGTAACAGATTTAAGAAACTACGATCAAGAAGAAGTTATAGGATTTGTTGAAACTGATGTTCATGATTTATTAAAACTATTAAATAACAAAACAAAAAGGATAAAAGGGAAAAGAGAAAATGGTAAAAATATTAATATTACCATAATAGATTTAGATAAAGCATTTGTTAGTAATGGACTATATCTTTCATTATTAACAAAAATAAATATTAAGAAGGGGGTTAAATTAATGAATAACAAACTTAAAAAACTATATAAATATACTAACAAGCAAAAGAAAAGTAATCCAGATATGTATTATTTTGATGATGGAACTGTTTGTGAAAATAAAGACTATGAAAAAGACAATATAAAATATTCTGTAATGAAAGTTAATACAGACATTAACACTTCAAATTATTTAGTATATTTATTAGTAATTACGAATAATAAAACTATTCCACAAATGCTAGTTAAAAGTTTTAAATCAAATAGAGGAACAACTAAATACTTTAACGAACTTTGTTCTCTGGTTGAAAGAAATACTAATCAAGATATTATTGCAAAATGTTATGATTCAGCAATTGAAAATGATAAAAACTTTGTACCATTTTGGGCAAAACTATTTAACTAGGTTGATGGACTACCATATTAAGTATTAGACTAAGTATAAGAGCAACTACCAGTTTTAGTATAAGATTTTTGGGGGATACAGATATAAGAATGTTGTGTTATACTTGTTATAAATAGGACTAATTATGAGAAATGTCCTATTTTTTTGCTCTATGAACTGCAAAAATGCAATGTTATCTGCAAAAATGCAGTTTAGGTCTTGACATTTTTTCAAAAAGTTATAAGATAAATGGCAATTATTTACAATTTATTTGTAAATATGTTGGGGTTTCTGGTGATTTAGATTAGCATAACTTAATTTATAAGACTAGAACTTCAAGTAGTTTCTCTTTTTCGTTCAATAAGGGGGTGGAACTTGCTAATGCGAGTAGAGTTTAGGAAAAAATATCTTGATGAATATGATCTTAAATCAATTGTCAGAGCAGTTTATAATTTATTTGATGATTATTATTACAAGAAAGCAGTAGCACAAGAATATTTAGAATCATTACAACAACATAGATTGTCAGATGATAGAGAATATTCAAAAAATCATAAGAAGGTTGATTCAACATATAAGATTGTTGAAAAAAGAGAAAAAGTAGTAAATTATCTGAAAGAGTTTGATAGAAAGTTAGAACATTTACTTACAAACTTAACAGATGATGAAATCAAGATTTACAAGTATAGCATTTTAGCTAGAGAGCAAGATAAGCAGATTAGAGATAGAATATGTAAAACTGATAAAACATATTATCTAATTAAAAAGAGTTGTTATGTTAAATTTGCTCTTCGATTTAGTTTAGTAGATGGATTTACCAAAGAAGTATTTGCAACTATTAGTTTATTTGACTAATGGTTGTTATTTTTTTTGCCATTTTTTAAGAAAAAGCTTAAAAAAATATTTGAGCAAAATTTTTAAATAATACTTTTTAGAAAAGTTTATTTTTTCTTCTATGCCTTATAAAATATGGAAATTATGTAGAATTAGCACGACTAAATTTAGAACTAAAATTGCTATAAAAGTTGCTACTGACAACGCAAGAACAACATGCTAAAATGTAGTAAAATGGGATAAGTTTAAAGAAATGAGCTATCTCATTTTTATTTTCACTATTTATTTTTATGGAGCAAATTGATTTTTGTTCCTTTTTTGTATTTTCAGAGGGAGATGGTTTTAATGCCTAAAGTTAAAGAACCAAAGTTGTATGCAAAGGAAGTGTTAGATGAATACAATTATCCACAGCTTAAAGGAGTTGTATTAGATTATTTTTCAAAATATAGATCTTATAGCGCAAAGGTAGAAGAAATATGTGTTTCTTATAGTTCTCCATTATCTAGTGATTCAATGGGGATTTTTTCTTCTAATATAAGCGACCCAACTTCTAAACGTGCTTTAAAAATTATTGAATGTAAAGAATACATCGAATCAATGAATAAACAATTTAAAGCATTAAGATTAAAACTTACGGCTGATGAAAAAATAATATTTAATTATTCGATACTGTCTAGGCATACAGATGAAGAAATTGCAGAAAAATTATCTCTCGATAAAAGTAATATCTATTTAAGAAAAAAGAGTTGTTATGTAAAAGTAGCAAAATATTTTCATATTGAGATATTTAATTAATTTGAAATTACAAATAGTAGTGAATTAGTAAGATAAGGAGGTGATGAAATATGGCTGAAATGAAGTTATCAGTGTCGGATGATTTTAAAAAAATAATAAATCAACGAGCAAGTAAACTTAATATTTCAAATGCGGAATATTTTAGAACATTAGCATGTTTAGATATTTCACTTGAAAGATACCAGTTGTTAGCTACACATTTAACTTGTTTGTATGACAAAATTGTAGCATATCAACAAAAATTGGGAATTTATGCAACGCCTTTAAAAGATGTAATGATACATTTTTAAATAAAGGTAATTAAAAAGGAGGTAAGAAATGAAGAAAAAAATTATTTATTTAGTCGCGTTGTTGCTTGGAAGTCTTTTTGTAATAAATGAAACAAAAGCTGCAACGCTAAAAATGTATTATGAAATGGATGTTTCATATCACTGGGCAGATGGTTCAAATGAAGTAGATCAGGCTTCATTTTTTTATGTCAATAATGCACCAACATTTTGTGTAGAACCACATGTCGAAACAAATTATGGATATGAATACAGAGAATCTTGGAATTGGGATGATACAAGATTAAGTTCAACATTAAAAGATAAAGTTGTTCAAATATCTTATTATGGTTGGTGGTATACAGGTCATCAAACAAATGATTATCGTTTAGCAACGCAAGCTATGATTTGGGAGGCAGTAACTAACTCACCAGAGGGATATTATACTTATAATGATTCTGGTGCTAGATACGATATAAGTGCTGAGCGAAACGAAATTAAGAGATTAGTTGCTGAACACAATAAAAAGCCAAGTTTTAATGGTTCAACATCAAAATTAACATTAGGTCAATCAAAAGTAATTACCGACAACAATAATGTATTATCAAAATTTACTGTTGCAAGTTGTACAAATTGTAATGCTAGTATAAATGGTAATAAGTTAACAATTACACCTACAAATGTTGGAAATTATACAGTAAATTTAGAAAAGAAGAATGAATTGTATGGTAGACCTACAATTTATTACATTTCTGATTATTATCAAAATCAAATTTTAACTGGTAATATTGATACTGTAACATCTTCAATAAGTGGAACAGTTGAAGGAGGCAAGTTAAAACTAAAAAAATATGATGTTGATAATAAAACTTGTAAGGCTCAAAATGGAGGCTCTTTAGTAGGAGCAGTTTACAAATTATATAAAGAAAATGGAACTTTTATAAAAGATTTAGTAATAGATTCAAATTGTAGTGCAAGTGCAGATAATCTTGAATTAGGACGTTATTACGTATTAGAATCAAAAGCTGGTAAAAATTATGAATTAGATACTGAAAAACATTATTTTAATGTTACTAGTGAAGTACCAGAAGTTAGTCTAACGGTATATGATAAAATGTACCTAGGAAAGTTAAAAATTAAAAAATTAGATAAGGATACAAAGACATGTAATCCTACAAATTTGGGTTCTTTAACTGGAACAGAATTTTCATTATATAAAAAAGATGGAACTTTTTTAAAAAAATTAGTAATTGATTCAAAATGTGAGGCTGAGGCAACAGACTTGCTATTAGGTGATTATTATATAATTGAAACAAAAGCTGGCAAAAATTATGAACTAGATAGTACAAGATATGATTTTAAGGTAACAAAAGAAGGTTTAGAAATAACAAAAACTTTATACAATAAAATCTATTTAGGAAAAATTAAAATCAAAAAATTAGATAAAGATAATAATTCATGTACTCCACAAGGTAAAGCAAAATTAACTGGTGCAATATATGGAGTATATGACTCAAAAGGTGGGCTTGTAACAAAGGTAACTATTGGAAATAATTGTGAGGGTGAAACTGATAGAATTTTATTACTTGGTGATTATACTGTAAAAGAAATCACTAGTCCATTAGGTTATCGTTTAGATCCATCTACATATCGAATTACTGTTACTAAAGATAATGCTGATGGTGTCATTAATGTTGTATCGAAAGATGAAGTTTATACAACAAATTTACACATCAATAAAACATATTTAACAGAAAAAGGTGTAAATGCTGAAGTAGGAGCAACTTTTGATATTATAAGCAAAACATTTAATAAAGTAGTAGCAACTTTAGTAATAGATGAATCAGCTACAGCTTATGTAGAAATTCCATTTGATGATTATATTATTCGCCAAACTAAAGGTATGAGTGGTTATAAATTAACAAGAGATATAGATTTTTCTGTTACAGAAAAAAGTAAAGAAAATGAATATATAACCCTTTTAAATGAACCATATTCAGCAAAAATTAGAGTTAAGAAAGTTGATACTGATGGAAATGAAGTACCTATTAAAGGAATAAGATTTAAAATTTTTGATATTACTAATAATAAATATGTTTGTCAAAAAGGAACGTATCCTGATGTAGCAGAATATTGTGAATTTGAAACGGATAACAATGGTGAATTTATAACATTAGACATTTTATATCCAGGCAAATATCGACTTGAAGAAGTAGACCAACCAATTGAAGGTTATGTTTGGAATGGTAACGGTTTAGAGTTTGAAATAAACGAAAAATCTAAAATAGTTTATGATGAAACTTTGGAAGAAGATATTTTAGATTTAGAGTTTGCTAACCAAGAAGTAAAAGGATTAATTGAGCTTTATAAAATTGGCGAAAAAGTTGAAATAAAAGATGGAAATTTTATATATATTGATGCTCCATTACCTAATGTGACATTTGGTTTATTTGATGATAAAGGTAATCTAATCCAAGAATATACAACCGATTCAAATGGTTATATAAGAATTGAAAATATTAAATTAGGTCATTATACATTAAAAGAATTAAAAACTTTAGATAAATATATTTTAGATGAAAAAGTATATGAAGTTGATTTAAAATATCAAGACCAATATACACCAATTATTTCAAAGTCTTTTACAAACAAAAATTATTTAAAAAAAGGTAAACTAGAATTTACTAAAACTGATTTAACTACTGGTGAGCCAATTGAGGGAGTAACAATTGATATTTATACTGAAAATGGTGAATTAATATATTCTGGTGTAACAGATAAAGATGGAAAAATTGTTGTTGAAAATTTATTTAAAGGTAAATTCTATATTTTAGAACACGAGCCTAAAACAGGGTATCGTAAAAATGAAGAAAAAGTGTACTTTGAAATTAAAGAAAATAACGAAGTAGTAAAAGCAAAAATGACTAATAAAAAATATGAAGGCGATTTAGAATTTACCAAAGAAGATATTGCGACAGGTGAAAGTTTACCAAATGCTGAAATAGAAATATATAATGCTGATACTAATGAGTTAGTATTTAAAGGTGTAACTGATAAAAACGGAAAAATTGTAGTAAAAGCCTTAGAATATGGTCGTTATAAAATAGTTGAAAAAATCGCACCAAATGGTTATGTCTTAAACGAAGAACCAATATATTTTGAAATTACCAAAGATGGACAAATTTATAAAGCGGTGATGACTGATAGAAAAATAACTGGTGGGCTTCTATTTACTAAAGAGGATTTAAAAACTGGAAAAACACTACCTGATGCTGAAATAGAAATTTATAATATTGATACAAATGAATTAGTTTACAAAGGTAAAACTGACGAAAATGGTAAAATTTTAATTGAAAATATCGAATATGGAAAATATAGAATAGTGGAAACCAGCAGTCCAAAAGGTTACTTATTAAACGAAGAACCAGTATATTTTGAAATTAGAATTGATGGTGAAATCGTTAATGCTGTAATGAAAGATGAAATAATTACTGGAGGATTAGAATTCACAAAAGAAGATTTTTCTACTGAAAAACCAATTCCAAATACTGAAATAGAAATTCATGATGCGAATACAGATGAATTAATATACACAGGTACAACTGATGAAAATGGCAAAATAGTAATAGAAGAAATCCCATATGGTGATTATTATATATTAGAAAAAAATGCTCCAATACCATATACTTTAAATACTGAAAAAATGTATTTTAGTATTAAAGAAAATGGCGAAATTATTAAAACGACTATGAAAGATAAAATTATTACTTCTAAAATAATTTTACATAAAGTGGATGAAAATAAAAAGCCAATAGAAGGTGTAACAATCGGGGTATATAAGAAAGATGGAACTCTTATAAATGCTTATGTTACAGATAAAAATGGTAATATTGAATTAGAACTTGAGTATGGCGAATACTATTTTCAAGAATTAAAGAGTGCCGATAAATATAAATTAACTGATGAAAAAATTTATTTTAATGTAACAAAAGATGGTGCAGTGATTGAAAAAACTTTAGTAAATGAGTTAGAAGAAATAGAAGTGCCTAATACTTTATCAAATAGTTATATTGATATTATTGCAGGTATTATTGTATTTGTTGGAACAAGTTTAATTATTATTTCAACTAGAAAAAAGAATAGAAAGTAAAATATAAGAATAGAAAGGGTTTGGTTTTTATATAGATTTTGTTATTACTATAAATAAAAAGTTAAGGGGGAATGAAAAATGAATAGTATTAATAAGTTTTGTGTAATGGGTAGATTAGTAAAAAATCCAGAAATAAAAGAAGTAGGAAATGGGAATAAAGTGGCTAATATTACTCTTGCAGTTGATAGGAATTATAAAGATAAGGACGGAAAAAAAGTTACTGATTTTCTTAATTATGCTTTATGGAATAAAGATGCCGAAAGAGTTTGTAGTTTTAGTAAGCAAGGAGCAATTATATGTTTAGAAGGTTACTTTAATGATAAAGAAATAGAAATTGGAAAAGGCAAGAAAATACATACTTTTAATCCTATTGTAGAAACATATAAACATATTGCAAATGCAAAAACACAAGAAACAGAAAATAAAAAAGTAAATGAAGAAGAAATGGTTAAATAATTTATGATTGATAAAAATAAGATATATAGTTTAGCTGAATTATTAGAATTATATAATATGTATAATTTAGATTTTAAGTTTTATGGTAATAACAATGATGGAAAGTTAGATGTTTACATGAAAACAGATATAGACAAAATATCTGTTTTCTCATCTATCAATTCCAATATGTCAAAACATGATTATTTAAAACTTGATGAAAAGGCGGCAAAAAAATTAGGATTTAAATTTGATAGGGAGGTATCTGATGTGGATTTAGATATTGTTGCAATCGTTTTAAGAACAAGTGATGTAAATATACCTTCGGCAAGATATTCTCTTGAAAGTCTTGATAAATTAGTTCAAGAACAAGACCAAGAAAATAGAAAGAATAAAAAAGGTTTAGAAGATGGTATTTGTTATTTAATTGTTGATAACAATACAGCTTGTACTTTATATGATGGTGTTTATACATTTAATAAAGAAAATAAAGGATTGATTGAAGATTTAAAAACTAAGTATGAAGATGAAGAATCAGAGTTACTTAAAAATAATCTAAAAATGATACTAGATTATTATGATTCACTAAAAGAAAAAGATAGTAATAAGGAATTGTGATAATTATAGATGAAGAAAAGGGGGATATTTTTGAAAAACAAATTAAATAAAATAAAAGATAAAATTAATTTAAAAATGATAGCTATATTTACCTTTATAATCGGTTTAGTAAGTAATATACCTTCTGTTTATGCAGTAGAAAAAATTGAGGGCGGAAATATTACCATTGATTCATTAGGGGCTATTATTAAAAATTTAGCTACTAAAGTTCAAATTTTTGGAATTGTTATTTCATTTATTGCTTTAATTGTTTTTGTTATTCAATTTATTATTGGCGATGATGAGACAAAACAAAGACGTAAGAAAACGATTCTTTATACTTTAGGTGGTGTAGCTTTACTTATATTAGTTCCAAGTATTATTAACTTTGTTATTGATACATTGAAATAGGAGCTAGTATGATTTATACATTAAGTATAGCTAGTGATATTAAATATAGTGTACTTGATATATTAAGAGGTTTAGGAATGGGAATTGTCAATATTATCTTTAAAACAATAGATGTTTTATATGATGTCGCCCATAGTATAAATAGTTTAAATTTTATACAAATGCTTAAAAATATTGATAATTCTCCATTTACTAAAATATTTAATGCTTTTTTTATACTCGCGTTTGCAGTACTGTTTTTATTTTCTGTATGGAAATTAACTTTTAGAATATTGGATGCTGATAGTAACGAGCAGTCTTTATTTGAGTTAGTAAAAGAAATAATTAAATGCGGCTTTTTAATATTTTCAATATATCTTATATTTAATACAAGTATCAATATAGGGGTAAATTTATCAAATGCTATTTATAATAACTTTAACACAGCTAATTCTACAATAGGTGATAAGATGAAAACTGCTTATTTATCTATCAATGAGTCATGCTATAAAGTTAGTGGTGGTGATTCAGTGGATAAAAAGAATGTTAAAGGTTTAAAAGAAAAATTAGAAGGATATGCAAACACTTCATCTGCTAGTACAATGAAAGATTTTGAAGGTCTAGTTAGAAATGAAACAATAACAGCTACAGATGTCTCGGATAGTGGTGCATTTTCTTATAGGTGTGGAATATATAAACCGGGAATTTGGAATGATAGTGAAGATTATGCTTTCAATTATAACTTTTTATTTGGAATAGTTATAGGAGCAATTTTTTTATTTGCAATTGGTTTTTCAGTTTTGATGCTTGGTAGAAGGCAATTAGAACTGGCTTTTTTAATGGTTATATCGCCACTTGTCATAGCAACCTCAGTTGGAAGAAAAGAACAAAGATCAGCTTTATATCAGCAATTAACTTCTTTAGTTTTACAAGCTGGTGCTATGATGTTACTAATTGGTTTAACTTCAATTATGTTTAATGCAATTCAAAATAGTACAGATATAAATAATTTGAGTTATTTTACCAAGGTAGTTGCCCAATCGGTTTTATATTTAGGATGTGCAATGATGCTTATGACTGGATGTACTTCACTTAATAGATTCATTGGTGAAAATGTTTCAGCAAATAGTGGTCGTGATATGATGATGGCTATGCGTGGTTTAGGTGGAGGAATAGCAGCTGCAGCAGGTTTAGGAATGGGAACAATTGGTGCTGGAATAGCAACTGCTAAAGGAACAGTTAAAGTAGGAAAAGGAATTGGTCAACTTGCAAAGGGGGCAGGACAAACAGCAAAAGGAATGTATCATGGTGTAGCTGGTGCTTATCCAAATATGAATGCTAGTATTTCCAGAAGAATGAATGATAAAGTTGGCAAAGGTTTGGGTCAAATGATGAAGGGTGCGGATTTACAGCAAAGTGGAAATCCAATTGCACGTGCTTATGGTAGAATGCTTGAGTCTCGTGGTGAAGGAAATATTAAAAATGCTGCAAGTAAATGGGACTTTACTAATAATAAATATAATGTTGATTATATAAAAGGCGGACTATCTCTTGCGCAAGAAGGAATTAACAATATTAAAAATGGCTTTGATGGGGCATTTAATAGCATCAAAAATATTGGAAATCCACGTAGTGTTCGTTATCGTTCAAGACCTAAAATTAGTGATTATGGAAATGAATCAGATAGAATTTAAAGAAGGGATGAAAAGGTATGTATATAACATTAAAAAGTATAAAAAGAAATTTAGGATTATTTAATTTAGAATTTGAAGATTTACTTATAGGAAGTATTTTTGGGTTGATTTTTACAATTTTATTTTTACTTAAAATTTATACTATAGCAATTGTAATCATTTCTTTAGGAGTTTTATCGCTAATACCAATGGATTTTAGCAAATGTAATAGAATGTATAAATTATTTTTTTTGTTTGTTAAATACTTGTTTAAAGATAAGCATTATTATTTTTATAAATAATAAATAGAAGGAGGTTAGAATATTATTAAAAATATTGAGGAAAGATTAAAAACTCGTGAATTAAGAAAAAAGAAAAAAGAAGAAAAAAATGTTAAGAAAATTAAGGAAAAGAAAAAAGATTTATACCTTAGTAAAAATGTTTTAAAGAAAAAAATTCAAAATTCTCAAATTTTTATCAATGTTAAAGAAATAACAGATAACGGACTTATAAAATTAAAAACAAATCAAGTAGCATTACTTTATAAAGTTAGTCCAATAGATTTATCTCTTACAAATGATAATGAACAAAAGATATTCTTTCATACTTTATCACAATTATATCGATTGCCTTTTGTTATAAAAGCCTATAAATTTGATGAAAAAATTAATCTTAATATTAATAAAGATAATTATGAGAAGTTAATTGAAGAAAATAGCGATAATAAAATAAGAATGAATTTGTTAATCAATAATCATAATTTTATTGAAATGATTGAAAGAGAAAATATGACATCAGCTAGTTCCTATTATTTTGCAATCATTACTAAAAATAAAGAGGCTTTGGATAAAGCAAAAGAAGATTTTGAAGGAGTTTGTGATTCTATTGTCCCTAAACTTGACATTGAGTTAATTGATAATAAAAAACGATTAATAAAAGTGTTGGCAAATATGTATTATTCTAATACTAATTTAGATCAAATAATGTATTATGATTTTGTTGACTTATTATCGCCACTAAGAATATCAGAAATGCCATCATATCTTAAAGTAGATAACGAAGATATACAGATGGTATCAATTAAAAATTATCCATTATTTATAGAACATGGCTTTTTAGACAGAATTATTAATTTACCAAATGTTAAAGCAAGTGTAACAATTAAAGATACAATAGAACAATCAAAATTATTAAATGTTTTAAATTCAAGTTTTAAAGCAGTTTTAGCCGATTTTAATTCTTCTAAAAATTTAAGTGATGTAACAGAGATGCAATCACTTATGAATAACTATAAATTATTGATAGAACAAATATCTTCAAATGATGAAAAAGTAAAAGAAGTATCAGTTATTTTAGCTATATCTGGAAATAAAAAACAACGCGATGAAATATTAAAAGAAATAAAAACAAATGCAGAACTATATCAAATTAAAGTTGATGTGCCTACATTAAGGCAACTGTCAGCATGGCAAGGTTTTGAATTAACTGATAAAGGATTATCAGATTATGCAATGTATTTGCCAACATCTACTTTGGCTTCAGCATTTTTCTTTACAGAAAATTATCACAATGATTCAACAGGTTGGTTAATAGGAGAAGATTCTAATTATGGACTACCTACATTTTTTGATCAATTTGCTTTAACCAAAAATAGAACTGGTCATAACATGAGTGTTATTGGTACAACTGGTTCGGGGAAAAGTTTTCTTCTTAAATTGCTTATTACAAATGAATTTGCAAGAGGAACTAAACTTTTTCTTTTTGATATAGAAAATGAACTTGAAAAACTTACCAATAGATGTGGTGGAGAATATATAGATTTATCAAGTAAATCACTCATTAATCCATTACAGATAAGATATGTTTCAACAGATGATGATGGTGAAACATCTATTCTTGGAAAACATTTAGGATTTTTAGAGAATTTCTTTATTACTGCTTTTGAAGATATATCCGAAAAAGAGTTAGTAGTGTTACTTGATATTGTAGAGAAATTTTATAATAGTAGAGGTATAACTAAAAAGACAACATTAGAAGAATTTGAAAATATGAGTGCAAAAGATTATCCAATATTTTCTGATTTATATGCTTATTTACTAGAACAACAAAAAAATACTAAAACAGATGAATTAGAAAGAATTTTAGTTAACATTGAAGTTCTATTAAAAAGAATGGTAACAGGTCAAGATGGAAATCTTTATAATGGTATAACGACTATTGATTTAAGTAATAATCTAGTCGTTTTTAATTTGCAAGAATTATTATTTAATTCAAGCAGAAGATTAATCAATACTCAAATGATTAATTTACTTACTTATTTGAGTAATGAAATTGTTGATAATAAAAAGAAAAATGATAAGAAGAATAAAAAGCAAAATTTGTTAATTGTTGTAGATGAATTTCATTATTTTATTGATGAAGATAATCCAACGTTATTAAAATATTTCGGTCAAATGAGTAGACGACTTAGAAAATACAATGCTGGAATAGTTGTAGCAACACAACAACCTTTAGATTTAACAAGTTCAGCAGGAGTTTTAAGACATGCTTCTAGTTTATTTGGAAATTGCCAATATCAAATTACTGGTATGTTAAAGGATAATGATATAGGGGCTATCGAAAAAATATATGCCAATACTCCATTAACTGAAACTCAAAAATCGTTTTTAAGTAGATGTGGACAGGGGCAATTTTTAGTCAATATAACTAATAAAAATAGACTTAGAATTAATGTTTTTGCAACACCACTTCAACTTTATTATATGGGTGAATCAGACGATTGCCCATCTTCAAGTAGTGATGAATAATGGGTAAAATTATTAAGATAAAAATAATTATAGTTGCAGTTGCGGTTGCTTCAATATTAACTTTTTTATTTCTTGTTGTTGCAGCAGTGTGTGGTTATAAAGTTGGTGAGGCATACGTTGAAGAACAAGTAAATCAAATGAGAGCAAATTCTACTGTTATTAATAATCAAATATATGCTGAAAGATATAGAAGTTTATTAGATAAATACTTGTTATCTAAAGGCTATGTTTCTTTAGAAAGAATAGTATTTTATCTTCAAAGAACAAACAATATTTTAGATACTTCTACATTAAGTTATGAAGTATGGGATAAAGCATATTTAGACAATATAAATGCAGAAGAAAAACAAATGATTCCAATTAAAACTATTTGTAAAAACTTAAAAAGTAACTCTAATATTCCAACATTTACATTAGAAAATGGTGTAAATGAAAATGGTGTTGCGATTGATGTTATAGATTTATGCACAGTTGATGGTAAAGACATTACAGAAAGTAGTGCTTATGATGAAGTATATTATCCACTTCCTTTTTCGTTTCCATTAAAGAAAGATTTTGAAATAACATCAATTGTTTTTGAACAAAGAAGTGTAGACCTTAGTGAATCACAGCAATTAAACGATGCTCATTCTGGTTGGGATTTAGCAGTACCAATTGGAACAAATTTTTATAGTATGTGTGATGGAACTATATCTAATGTAACCAATACCCAAGCAAACGATCTTCCATATAAAGAATCTGGTAATTCTACTGGAAATTATATGATGGTAACTTGCAATAATGGTTTTACAGCAATGTATTGGCATCTTCAATATAAAAGCCAACCGTTTAATATGAGAGAACAAATGATAGTAAAAAAAGGCGATTTATTAGGTAGAACTTCAACAACAGGAACATCAACAGGACCGCATTTACATTTAGGTTTAAAAGATAGTGAAGGTAATTTATTAGATGCAATGGCTTATATAGATTTTACAAAGTATGAAGAAAATGACTTGTAATTTTCTTTTTATAAAGGGGGAGTAGACAATGAAATGGAAAAAGAATTTTGGAAAAGAATTAAAATATGAAAGACTATCTTGGGGAATGTCTCGTGGTAAATTAGAGAGATTATCTCATGTAGATAGAGAAACAATTGCAGATATAGAAAATGGAATCAATACTAATCCAGATTTTTTTGAAGTGTTAAATATTTGTGATGTTTTAGATACATCAATTTATTTTTATTTAGAAGATGGTGAAGTAAATGATTAAAGATTTTTTAGAAAATTTAAAAGGTAATAATAGACTTACTAATCATGTAATTGATTACTATATTGATGAAAGTGTTGATTATGAGTCTACTGATGATTTATTAAGAAGTATGGAAGAATTGCAACAGTATGGATGCGTATCAGGAATGATAGGTGGGCTTATTTATTATGATGATACCATTAAGTTTTTTGATGATTATAAAGATGAGATTAATGATATTTTATCAAATATAATATCTGGAACAGGTTGCTCTATGGAAGAATTATTTGGTGATAAATTTGATAAGGAAGATCCTTTAATAATTAATTACTCAAATAAAAATTTGTTGGCATGGTTTGGCTTTGAAGAAACAGTAAATAATTTATATGAAAATATTCTTGAAAAAATAAGAAATAATGACTTGGATTATGAATATTAGAAGGAGGAATTAAAAATGATGTTTATTTTATTAGGAATAGTTATTAGTTTAATTGTTCTTTTTTTATATTATAGTTTAATTATTTCCAGTAAATGTTCAAAAGAAGAAGATGAAATTTATGATAGAAACAAAAGAAGTATTAGATAAAAAGACTATTGTCGATTCATTGAAATTATTAGAAAATAAAAAATTACAAGAGAAAATAATTAAGAATAGTGATAAAAGTGAGGATATTGAAGTATGAGTTATTTATATAGAAATTCATTTTCTACTATTTATGAAGCAAATGTAGGAAGTATTGTGAAAATAAATGATTCAAAATCCAAGTATGATAATCAGCAGATGTATTTACAATCTGGGACTTTCAACGGCTATTGTTATAAAGATTATAATAATTTTAAAAATTACCCAAATGAGGTTTGCTATATTGCAGAAAGTAGTTTTGATGATTTATTATTTGTTGATTATGTAAATGAAAATAAAGAAAAATTAATAAATGAAGGTGGAATCTCTACTGCAAACTCAATAAAAGAAGAAATAAGAAAAACATTAGAATATGAAGAATACTATTATATATATCAAAAAGATGGTATTGTGCATACAATTGAGGCAAAAGATTTTGATGATGAGTTAATAAATTTATTTGCAGATATAGTATTTGATATAGTTGATTGGCAATGTACTTCTAGTTTTATTAGTGAAAAAGATTGGTGTGATGAGATTAATAATTATTATAGTAAAAAATTAAATAGAGAGGAAATAGAGTTATGAATGATACGTTTTATGATTTTGAAGATATATTTAATGAATTAAGTGATAAAAAATTAAATGAATTATCAATTAGAGATATAGCAAAATATTTATTAGTTGCAAAAGAACTTGATTTTGTTGATGAAAATATTGGTGATGATAAGGTATTGTATAAATATGATACAAAAAAATTAGAAAATTTGTCTTATATATTAGAGGAATCTCTTTTTCGTATAATTGATAAAGAAATATTTTACAATATTGATTTACATGAAGAACCAAAAGATTTAGAACTATCTAGTAATGGTGATGACTATGAATTTTGATAAGTTAATAAATGATATGCAAGAACTACAATCAAAAGTTGCATTATATGAACAAAGAAACAAAATTATTGATGAAGCAATTAATTCAATAAATAAAGATATAGTAAAGTTAGAAAAGAAAAAAGATAATTCTAAAGATGAAATTGATAAACATATTTTAGCAATTAAAGAATTATTGATGAAAGAAATTGTAACTAGATTTAATGTTGATAATACTAAATAAAAATAATAATTTTTAAATTAAGGGGGTATATAGTTTTGGAACAAGAATTTTTAGATTTTTTAAAAAGTAATAGAATTACAGAAACATTTAGTTATAACGATGATTCAAAAATGATAGTAAATAGAATTAAATGCAATGATAAACTAGATATATTATATGTATTAGATAATTATAGAGGGGAACTTTTTGATTTAAGTTCTCCTTTTAAATATAGCGGTATTTATGATAAAGAGAATGATAAACTTTTTGATTTAGAATATTCATTACGAGCCAAATTATTGAATTGGAATTATAATGACAATAAATTTATTAGTGCATCTGAATTATATAATATGATAAATAAAGATATGAATGATAAAATAAAAGAAATAATTGATTCTAGTAAAGATGATATATTTAAAATTGAAGATGTAGAAATAGCTATAGAAATCGAAGATAAAGATGTATTAACTGATTTTATGGATGGTAAAACATCTTTAACTTTGGAAGATTCGTATAAAAAATATTCTACTGATAAACCTAAAGATTTATTAGATTATTTAACAGATAAGAATACATTTTTAGAAGAAGAAACTAGAGAATTTATCCTAGATAATGTTACATCAATTTTAAAAGGATTAACTGTAACTGAAGAAAAGAGAAAAGCATTAAAGAGAATCGAAGATAATTTAGAACATCCGTATCATAAAATAAAAAGTATTGTTGATGCTGTTAAAGATAATAATTGTGTAACAGTTAATATAACAATTAATAAAGATGGGATTGAACAAACCTTTAAATATGATGCTGCTGCATTAAAAAATAGTTATAATTCTTCTTATTTGTCTTGTTACAATATTGAAAAAGTAACCGAAAGAAATTTGTACGAAGAAACTTTTGGCAGGTGGACTGATTTTCATTATGAGGATATTGTTAAAATAACTTATGGAAAGAAAACTATTTATGAGGACTCTAACTATAAATCAAAAGAAAAGCAGGAGGAAATATGTCTTTAATTAGTAGAAAGGATATAGATGATTTTAAACCAATGCTTGCAGATTATTTAATGAGAAAGCATAATATCATGAATTTAAAAGATAAGTTTACTTGTTTAAATCCTACTCACGAAGATAGGCATCCTAGTATGAACTATACAGATAAATATAATATATGTCATTGCTTTAGTTG
The DNA here is from genome assembly GCA_947626445.1 of uncultured Bacilli bacterium. Taxonomy (GTDB): domain Bacteria; phylum Bacillota_I; class Bacilli_A; order RF39; family UBA660; genus Ventrenecus. The sequence goes on along the minus strand of CANQSC010000002.1, from coordinate 4,956 downwards.
TGGAATTAAATATGATATTTTTGATTTGATTGGTCAAGATTATGGAGTTAATTCTTTTAGAGATAAATTAGAAATAGCCCAAAGTTTATATCCAAATATTTCAAATATAGTTTTTAAAAAAGCAGATATTGTGAAAACAGAAAATAATGTTGTTGATTTTACGAATTATTATAAAAAATGTATTGAAAAAATAACAAAGACTAATTATTTAAGTGATAGAAAAATAGATTCAAAATTATTAAAAAAGTATAATATAGGCTTTGATGATAAAAGAGAAATGGTAATATTTCCAATTAATAAAAACTGCTATTTTGCAAGAAGTGTTATAGGAGATAGTAAAATAAAATCTAAAGGAACAAGTTATTTATGGAATGAAGAATTACTAAATAATATGGATGAAAAAGATTTAATATATGTAACAGAAAGTATTATAGATTCTTTATCATTAGAAACAATAGATCCTAGTGTAAAGACTATTGCACTAAATGGACTTCCTAATTATAAAAGATTATTAAAAGTTATAAAAGATAAAAATTTTAAAGGTACTTTAGTGCTTGTTTTTGATAATGATAAGGCAGGACTAATGTATCAAGATATAGTAAAAGAAGAACTAAAAAATATGAATATTAGTTCTTTTTCTACAACTTTAATATCTAATTTTAATACAGAAGAATGTAAAGATTTGAATGATGCTTTGATAAATCATAAAGATATTTTCATAAAAAATTATAATTATTTCAATGACAATTTTAAGTTAATAATAGATAAAAAAATGGAAGAACAAAAGGATGGTGATTATGAATTATGAGAAAGAAAAAAAGAAAAGTTACGATAAATATAGAATTTAATTTAGATGAAAAATTTGTTAAAGTTATTGATTATGATTATTTGGGAAACGGTGGTGGAATGTCAGGAAAATATAAAAATAAAGAAGATTTTTTAAATGCTTTTAATGAGTATTTTGAAAAATATATATGTGTAAATACACAAGAAAGTGATGATAAATAATGAATCAAAATAGCAATTTAGAAGAAAAAATGAACCAAAAAATTAATGAAAAAGATAAAATAAAATTAAAATATAAACAAAAATTGGAGTTAGTAAAACAACATTATGGAGTTGAATTTGATGTTTATTATTTAAAAAATGATAACATTGATAAGATAAGATTTTTTAATTTAGAATTTAAAACTTCTGCCAAAAATATAACACTTGTTTATGATAATAAAATAGGGAAATTTAATTATATTTTTTATGACTATAATAGTGAGCAAGATATAAAAAATTATGATGAAAAGAAAATTATGAGTGGATTAAATCGTGAAAAAAAATTAAAATTAGTAGTTGCCGAAGTTAAAAGATTAAATGAAGAATACAAAAAAGAATTAGAAGAAATTAATGAAAAATTTAGCAAGAATAATCAAGAAATTGGTGCAGAACTTGAATATAGAAAAAAAGAGGAAAACAGTTAGTTGGTTCAAAAAAAGTTCATAAAAATTTCTTTTAAAATATGGATTAAAAAGAAATTTATTACAATTTTGAACCCTATAAACCAATAAAAAGGTTCTTTTCGCAAGTGCGAAAAGTGTTGGTGGTGCAACAACGACAATGAAAAATCCTTTAATTTAAAGGATTTTGAAATTTCGTGGTGCATTCCCATATCCTGTTGACCTTAAAAAAATGTCTATTTTTAAAAAAAGGGGGAATTTTAATCATGAAATTTAGTGTCAATTTATATGAAAAAGATAATCTTTTATTATTGCAATTTATGAAACAGAATAATATCAAAAGTAAATCAGATGCAATTAGAAAATGTATTGCACTTGCAGTAAAATTAGATTCAAGAAATGATTTGTTGCTAGATATAAATAACAAATTAAATAGAATAATTTATAGAGAAAATATTCAAAAAAAATTGTTAGAACAATTTTATGCAAATATGGAATTTCCAGTTGATCAAGATGTAAAAACTGAGCAAGGACTTTTAAGATTTTATCAGAATAATAATTTTTATTTAGACAAAATTATGGATTAGTTTATGAGTGAGAGAATAAAAAATTTTAAAAGGAGAAGTATAAGTTTACCTACAGAACTTGATGAAATAATTTCCATTAAATTTAAAAAAACTAATTACAGTTTTATAAATGATTTTTTAGTTGAACTTTTAGAATTAGGTTTAATAAAGTTAGAAGAAAATTTGGAAATTAAAAATATGCAAACAGAAATTTTAAATAAATTAGATGAACTTATATTGTCTAAAAAATAATGGAATCTAAAGTTGTATTTATAAACCATCCTTATTACTCAGTAAATAATCCTTCTAATAATTTAAAAATTTATAAGAAACATAAAAATGGAGATTGGTATTATATCAAATGCAAAGATAAGAATCATTACAGAAAAGAATTAAAAAAATATATTTGTGGTTTTTATGATTATAGTCGAGATGAAAAGAAAGCAAAGTCATCAATGCTTGATTATTTTATGGGTGGAAAAAAATCAGAAGATATTATGACAAGAAATAAAATGAGAAGGGAAAAAATGGCAATGCTAAAAGATGGAAGTTTTATAACTGATGATATAGTTTTAGAAATGCAAAAAAGTTGGTCTAACTATTTAGAAGATAGTAATGTAAATCTTGCAGTGTTATCTTTATATCAAGATTATGTTGATGAAAATATTTCAATTGATGAGTTACAAAAAGAAATTACTACCAAAATAATGCCTAAGTTTTTAAAATATTCTGGTTATCAAGATCCAGAAAAAAATTTGGAGTGGGTTGTATCTCTTCATTGTGATAGAGAAAATAATTATCATTTTCATATTGCTTGGGTTGAAAAAAATAAGTGTTATAAATTGAAAAACAATAAACTTGGTCATAGATATAAACTGAAATTAAATGATAATGAAAATAATTTTATGAAAAGACAAGTATCACTTGCTATTGAACGAAGTAAATTATATAGGCCATCACTTATTAAAATAAATGAAGATTTAAAACATTTACAAAGTTATTTTAACCCTAAAGATAGAAATTTTACTTTGAAAAATATTTCAGATTTAGATTTAGAAGAAAATATTGTTCGATTAGGATATTTATTAAAACAAATAAGAGAAATAGATAAAAAATATATTAAATATGGTTCTTTACCAAAAAATGAAATTGGAAAAGAAATACGAAAATTAACAAATGAAATCAAAAATAAATTATTTGATTCTAAAAATGAATTAAAGTTATCTAAAAAAGAAATTGATGAATCAATAGAAAAACTTAATGATATATTTTTAGATATTGATAAAAGAAATAATATTTCAAATGTTGGTTTTGAGAGTGCTTTTGATAATAAGATGATTCAATCAAAACTAGAAAAAACAGATAATTATATTTTAAATGCAATCGTTAATCATGCTTTATATAATTATCATTATAATAAAGGAAAGGCCAATAAGAAAACTGATAAAATATCTTTTGAAGATGTGATAGGAGAAATTGCTATTATTATTTATAAAGATAAAAGTAATAAATACTATCAAAATAATAGAAAGAAGTTTAAATTAAAATTGTTAGAAAATTTTTTTATTTATGGGAGTTATAAAAATCATGATAAAATGTCTAACGCTTTAAGAAGATTGTCAAAAGATTCAGAAGATGCTGCAAAACAATTTTATGAAATGTTGTCCGATAATGAATATGAAAAAAATATGTAGTTTTTTTATTTAAAAATATAATAATATGTTAAAATGTTGTTGAAAGCGTAGGCTTAGGATGGGAGGTGTATTGATGAAAAAGTCTGATATGATTGAAGCAATTGCTAAAAATGCTGATGTATCAAAAGCAGATGCTGAAAAAGTATTTAATGCTACTTTTGATTTATTCAAAGATGAATTAGCAAAAGGTGAAAAAGTTACAGTAGCAGGATTTGGAGTTTTTAAAATATCTGAAAGAGCAGCAAGAACTGGTCGTAACCCTCAAACTGGTGAAACAATTAAAATTGCTGCTAGCAAAGGTGTTAGTTTTAAAGCTGGAACTGCTTTAAAAGAAGTTGTTAATAAGTAATTTAATTATTAAGAGGAGTATCAAAATGATATTCCTTTTAAGATAGAAAAAAATAACAAAAGATCAGTAATGGTCTTTTTGTTTTGGCAATAAGGGGGAATTTTAAATGAGTATATTACAAGATTATGAAAATATTAGAAAAAATATAGGATATAAAAAATATGATTCTATAGGAAAATATTTAGAAACTATCTGTAATCAAAAAGATTTAAATAAGTATTTTAAAGAAATGAGTAAACAAGATGTAGAAGTTGATAAATTATATGAGAAGTCAGAGAGATTAAAAAAACAGTATGGAATAGTTTTATTAGATGATGTTTTGTATAAAAAAGAAGAATGGAATAAATTTGAAATATGGTACAACGAAAACTATTTACACAGAAGTATAGAAATATTAAATACTTGGATTGATGATGATTATTTATATTGTAATGCAATATTATATAAAGATGAAAAATCATTAGCAAATATTATTGAAAGTTATGAAGAAACAGATATTAGGTATTCAAAAGGTGATAAAGATTCAAAAATGAATGAACAATTTATAAAAAATTCTTTAAAACAATTACTTTATAATGATTTTGATAAATATTTGGAATTACCAAAAATTAGTCAGTGTTCTAATTTATTACAAGAAATTTATACTGGTGTATGTGCGGCTGATTCTGGAATGTGTCATATATCAGAAGAAGATTGGAACGATTTTTATTCAGAAGAATATACAAATGAAGATTTTGAAAAGTTTAAGTTAGAAGTTGAAAGATTAGGTTTAGAGGATGTAATAGATATAAATGATGGTGAGTATAAAATAGTTGGTTACATGGATCTTCAAACAAGATTTAATGATGATAATTATTTAAATAATGAAAGAGGGTTTGAAATATAATGAAGAAAAAATT
>CANQSC010000001.1 GCA_947626445.1 uncultured Bacilli bacterium | reverse complement strand
AATTGTTAATGATAATGAAGAATTAAGATATATGATAAATGGGAAAGTAGTATCTTGTAATTATGATTATTTTAGTAATAAGATTATTGAAATATTAGAAAGTACGGGAAAAATATCTTTAAATAAATTTGTAACTAATTTGATGATTAAACCTATAATTCCTAATGTAGTATATTCTGATTGGGTATATATCTTTTTAATAGAAAGATTAGAAAAAAGAGGAAAAATAAAAATTGAAATAATAAATAATGAAAAATATGTTGAATTAAGATAGTTTTTAGTTTAATATTAAATTATACGAGGAGGAAAAAGAAGTGAAAAAAATTTGTATGTTATTTTTAAGTTTAATGGTTATGGTGTTATTTACAGGTTGTGATGAGGTTTCAGAGCATGAGCAAAAATTAGTATGTACGAGTACAGAAAATGATGATAGTATGAGTACTGAACAAGTAATTTCTATGACTTATAAAAATGATAAGTTAAATCATATGACAATGGAAGTAAATACTAAAATAACTGATGCTGATGCCAAAGATTATTGGAAATACTTTAAAGAATCTATGGATGAAGATAACGAAGAATTTAATAAAGATGGTGTTAGTTTAACAGTTTCATATGATGACGAGAATTATGAATACAAGACTGTACTAGACATTGATGTTTTAAATGCTAGTGAAGAAGTATTAAAAGAACAAGGTTTTGAAGACTTAAAAGAAGATAATAGTACCATTGAAGAAAATAAAAAGTTAGCTGAAGAAGATGGCGCGGTTTGTGAAATAAAATAAAAAAATTTCTTACGAAAAAAATATTTTGGTGTTATAATTTGTTTGTTCGCATAAAATATTTTAAGTCAATTTATCAATGAGTAGCTAATGCGTAAGTCCAATTGAAATAAGGACTTACGTATTTTTATGCTTAAATTAAAGGAGAAATATTTTATGAAAAAACTTGATTTAGGAAAAGAAAAATTTCCAAACTAATTAAAACTTTTGCAATACCTTGTGTTATTAGTATGATTGTAGCAGCTCTTTATAATATTGTTGATCAAATATTTATTGGCTGGAGTGAAGCTGGGGCTTTTGGTAATGCAGCAACTAATATTGTTTATCCTTTTACAGTTATTGCTCTAGCCTTTGCCCTTTTAATAGGTGATGGTTCATCTGCTTTATTTAACTTATCTTTAGGAGCCAAAGATAATGAAAAAGCTAGTAAGTCAATTGGTAATGGTTTACTTTTATTATTAATTATATCAGTTATTCTAACTATTATTGGTATCATTTTTAATAAAGAAATATTAACTATTTTTGGAGCTAATCCTCGTGAAGTAGAATGTTATGGATATGCTAAAGATTATTTGCAAATTATATGTTATGGTCTTCCTTTTTATATGATTGGTCAAGGCCTAAATGCTTCCATAAGAAGTGATGGTAGTCCCAAATATGCCATGATTGCTACAGTTTCAGGAGCTATAACTAATATTATTTTGGACCCTCTATTTATTTTTTACTTTAACATGGGTGTTAAAGGAGCGGCACTTGCTACCATTATTGGTCAAATAATAACTTTTGTAATAAGCGTTTTCTATTTAAGAAAAGCTAAATCTTTTAAAATAAATAAAGATACTATTAAACTTGATAAAAAGGTTTGTAAACAAGCAGTATCTTTAGGACTAGCTTCTTTAATAACTCAGCTTGCCATTGTAATTATTATTGCTGTTGCTAACAATTTAGTTGGTAAATATGGTTATATGACTTTAGCTAGTTCCGGTATTCCTTATGGTGTTGTAACACCTCTTGCCGTTATTGGTATTTGTATGAAAGTCTTTGGTATTGTCATATCAATTGTTATTGGAGTATCTTTAGGTGGCATGCCAATTATTGGTTTCAATATGGGTGCTGGTAATATAAAAAGAGTCAAAGAAACAATTAAATATATCTTAATAATTAATTTTATAATTGGTTCTATAGCTTTTATCCTATTTGAAATTTTTCCAACATTAATTATTAATATTTTTGGTAGTGGTAACTCTTTTGAATATTTAGAATATGCTAAATATTGTTTAAGAATTTTCTTAGGAGGAATTAGTTTAACTTGCCTAATTAAATCTTTATCAATTATCTTACAAGCAATGGGTTCTAGTTTTAACTCAACCTTACTTGCTTTATCTAGGGATGTTATCTTTTTTGTACCAGCTATAATAATAATTGTTTTAAAAAGTCAAAGTGTTGTAACTATGTTATGGAGTGCGATTATAGCTGATGTTCTATCCTTTATTTTAGGTATTATTTTATTAAAGGTAGAATTTAAAAAAATAGAGAAGTAAATTAAATTTGATTCTTAAAAAGAAATATTAAATTGTGAAAGAATTATGAAAATATCACAAATTAAAAAAAATATTACAAAAAGATATTCACTTTTTAATAATTTAATAATAAAATTGTAATATATGCTATTCAAAAGAAATTAAAAATAGTTTCTGATTAAGGAATCAAGGTGATAGTAATGATTGAAATAAAGAAAATTAGTAAAATATATAAAACAGAAGGATTTTCGCAAAAAGCACTAGATAATGTTAGTGTAAATTTTAGACGTCATGAATTTGCGTCAATATTAGGTCCATCTGGTTCTGGTAAAACAACTTTTTTAAATATTATTGGGGGATTAGATGAATATACTTCGGGAGATATAATTGTAAATGAGATAAGTACTAAAAAATTTAAAGATCGAGATTGGGATTCTTATCGTAATCATCGGGTAGGTTTTATTTTTCAAAGTTATAATTTAATTAGTCATCAAACCGTTTTAAAAAATGTTGAACTTGCTTTAACTTTATCAGGAATATCTAAAAAAGAGCGAAAAGAAAAAGCCAAAAAGGCTTTAAAAGAAGTTGGATTAGAGCAACATATTAATAAAAGACCTAATCAATTATCAGGTGGACAAATGCAAAGAGTCGCCATTGCTAGAGCATTGATTAATGACCCTGAAATAATTTTAGCTGATGAACCAACGGGAGCCTTAGATTCCGATACATCTGTTCAAATAATGGATTTATTAAAGAAAATATCTAAAGATAAATTAGTTATAATGGTTACTCATAATCCTGAACTTGCCGAAAAATATTCAAGTCGAATAATTAATATTAAAGATGGAAAAATTGTTTCGGATTCCGATCCATATGATGGAAAAATAAATACTAAAGAGCAAGACAGTGTTGCTAGTAATAAATCTAAAAAAACTAAAATGTCATTTTTAACGGCTTTGTCTTTATCTTTTAATAATTTAATGACTAAAAAAGCCAGAACCATTTTGGTGTCTGTCGCTGGTTCAATTGGCATCATCGGTATTGCATTAATTCTTGCTGTTTCAACTGGTTTTCAAAACTATGTAGATTCAATTCAAGAAGATACTTTAACATCATACCCTTTAACAATTCAACAAGAATCAGCTGATATAACCAGTGCTTTATTATCACTTAGAAGTGCTGGTAATGATAAAGGTAATTCTAACGAAGTAAAAGAACAACAAACTATTACTTCAATGCTTTCAAGTGTTAGTACTAATGATTTAAAAAGTTTTAAACAATATTTAGAAAAAAATGCTAGTGAGATTGAAGGAGATGTCTCAAATATTCAATATTCTTATAGTGTTAGTCCAAATATTTATACTATTGATGCCACGAATAAATTAGCGAAACTTAATCCAAGTAATTTATTTAGTTCAATAATGGGAAGCAGTAGTATAATGAGTTCTTATTCTTCTATGACTTCTATTTATTCTCAAATGGTTGATAATCGTGATGAGATTGTAAATGATTATGATGTCTTGGCAGGAAGATGGCCCGAAAAATATGATGAAATGATGATTGTTTTATCAGAACCTAATGCTATTTCTGATTTGCTAGTTTATACCTTAGGTTTAAGAGATACCGAAGAACTTACTAAAATGGTTACAGCCATAATGAGTGGTGAAACAGTTGATATTAATAATGAACCTTTAACTTTTACTTATGAAGATTTAATGAATGTCGACTTAAGATTAATAATGGCATCCGAAACATATAAATATAATTCTAAGTATGATGTATATGAAGATATGACAGCTGATGAAAATTATATGAAAAATTTATATGATAATGCTACCAAATTAAAAATAGTAGGTATAGTAAGTCCAAAAGAAGGAGTATCTTCGATGTCTTTAAGTCCTGGTGTTGCTTATACTTCTGATTTAACTGATTATATTATTAATCATGCCAGTGAAACTGATGTTGTAAAAAGACAGTTAAATAATAATGAAATTGATGTTTTTTCAGGAAATAGATTTGATAGTAAAGAAAATGATTTTGATTTTGAATTTGCTGATTTAGTTAAAGTTGATAATGAAAAATTACAAAGTGCATTTAATATTAATATTGATCAGCAAGCTCTTGAACAACAAACTAAAAATTATATGGAAGAAATAAATAATTCTATAACGACTGATACGACTCCAGCTAAGAATTTATTTAGTGATAATTTAAAAACGTTTGCAACTGAAATACTTAATAAAGTAGATAAAGATACAACCGTAGATAATATTGATAAGTTGGTAGCAGATTATTTAGGAACTTCTAATGTTTTAAATGCTTTAGCAAATATGGAGAAAGATTATGTTATTCCTAAAGATACTTTAAAAGCAACTTATAGTAGTTTATTAAATGGTTTATTAAAAATGTATATACCACTTTATAGCCAAATGACTAAACCTGTAGTGCCTTCTAATGAAGATTCAAAACCAAATGGTGAAGTAACAACTCCTGGAGCTCCTTTTGATAAAGAAAATTTAGATTCATTATTAAATAGTGAAGCTCAATTAGAGGCTATGATCAAAGAATTAAAAGATAAAGTCGTTTCTGAATATCTAAGTAATACTGCCGTAATAGGTACGAATGAAACTATGGCAAGAGCTATGACTGAAGCCAAAGTTAAAAAAGAAGTTTTAACTAAAGTAGGAGAATTAACTAGTAATATAACGAGTAGTTTTGCTTCATCATTTAATGTTGACCAAGATCAAATAACTTCTGCTTTTACTCTTAATTTTAGTGAAGATGAACTTGCTAGAGTAGTAAGTGCTATGATGAATCCCACTGAATCTACTCAAAAAACTAATTTAATTTCTTTAGGCTATCAAGATAAGGAAGAACCAACATATATTTCCATATATTTTAATAGCTTTGAAGGTAAAGATCATTTTCTATCATTTATAGATGATTATAATAAGAAAGTTGATAAAGAAAAAGAAATTAATTATTCAGATACCACGGGAATTTTAATGTCATCAGTTAAAACGATTGTTAATGCTGTAAGTTATGTATTAATAGCATTTGTATCTATTTCTCTTGTAGTATCAAGTATCATGATTGGGGTTATAACATATATATCTGTTTATGAACGAACTAAAGAAATTGGTATTTTAAGAGCAATTGGTGCTTCTAAAGGTAATATTTCTTCAATATTTAATGCAGAAACATTTATTATTGGTTTATTATCAGGTTTATTTGGAATAGGAATTTCTTATTCATTAATACCAATAATCAATAGTGTATTACATCACTTTACAGGCAATATCCCTCTAGCAGCAGCGTTACCATTCGACAATGCTTTAATATTAGTTGGATTATCAATTTTATTAACTTTGATTGGTGGTTTAATACCAGCTAGAGCAGCATCTAAAAAAGATCCTGTTGAAGCTCTTAGAAGCGAATAATATAGAATTAGAAAAATGTAATAAAATGATTTAAGTTGTTCGGAAAGACCGAATAACTGCCTTAAATTAAAGGAGGAAGTATTTATGAAAAGGCAAGAATTTGAAAAATTAAATGTGTTTGGATTAGGAAATCCAAATGATGCTTTTGCTAAGTATTTTAGCGGGCAAAGTTATATTAATATGCTAGCTAAAACAGATAATGGAATAGGTTTTATGAATGTAACTTTTGAACCAGGGTGCCGTAATAATTGGCATATCCATAAAGCTAAATCTGGTGGAGGACAAGTTTTAATATGTACTGCAGGATATGGATACTACGAGGAAGAAGGCAAAGAAGTGCAAAAACTATCTCCTGGAGATATTGTTGTAATACCAGCAAATGTCAAACATTGGCATGGAGCAAGACCTGATTCTTGGTTTAGCCATATAGCAATTGAAATTCCTGGTGAAGAAACTGAAAATGTCTGGTTAGAACCAGTAATAGATGAAGAATATATTAATTTATAGGAGTAGTATTATGCTTAATGATTATTTAGAATTTGCTAAAGAAATAGCTTTATATGCTGGAAAAATAATGTTGGAATTTTATAATGATAATATTAATTTAGACTATAAAGAAGATAAAACTGTTGTAACCCTTGTAGATAAAAAAATAAATAGTTATCTAATTGAAAAAGTAAAGGAAAAATATCAGAATCATTCAGTTATTGGTGAAGAAGAAAGTTTAAAAAAAGATTCCGAATATGTATGGGTATGTGATCCCTTAGATGGAACCGGTATGTATGTTAATCATATTCCTGTCTTTGTCTTTTCGCTAGCTTTAGTTCATAATGGTGAGCCTATTGTTGGTGTAATATATAATGCTAATGAAGATAAAATGTACTCAGCTATAAAAGGGGAAGGTGCTTATTGTAATAATGTTAAAATTCACGTAAATGATAAAGACTTAGGTGATTTAGGATATCGAACTAATATTGAAATATTTAATAATAATATAATTGATGAAGTTTCTTTGCTAAAAGAATTAAAATCTTCTTCAAAGATTTCATCTATTGGAAGTGTAGCAAGAAGTTGTATGGCTATTGCAACGGGAGATTTTTCATGTGATATATTTCCTGGAACTAGTCATGGTAATTGTGATTTAGCAGCATCTTATCTTATTGTTACTGAAGCAGGTGGTAAGGTGACTAATATATATGGTGAAGAACAGCGATATGATAGTGATATAAAAGGGGCAATTATTACAAATGGCATATCCCATGAAAAAGTATTACAAAAAGTAAGAAAGCATATTTTATAGTACTTAAATAAAATTAGAATTCTAGTAATAAAAGGTTTACTAGAATTTTTGCTTTTATAAGCAATCGTAAAAAAATGATAGAAAAGTCAATTTTTTACTCTATACCGTAAAAAATTGACTTTTTAAAAAAGCTATAATATAATGTTATTTGAAAAGGGTGATTTCAAATGTTAAAAAGAGAAAAATATTTAAAAAACATTCGTGGATTTTATGATCAAGACATAATAAAAGTTATAACTGGAATGCGAAGAAGTGGTAAGTCGATATTGCTTCTTCAAATTATGGATGAATTAAAAGAACAGGGTGTAAAAGATAAGCAAATAATATATCTAAATTTTGAAATTATCGAAAATATGAAATATGCAAGTCCAGATAGTTTAAATAGTTATATTTCTGAACAAATCAAAAAAAATCAAAAATATTATTTATTTTTTGATGAAATTCAAAATGTTTTAGATTGGGAAAAAGTTATAAATTCATTTAAGGCTAAATATAAAGACAAAATATCGATATTTATTACTGGTTCTAATAGCAAATTATTATCAGGTGAACTAGCAACTCTTATTGCTGGTCGATATGTAAGTTTTAATATCTATCCATTTACTTTTAAAGAAGTATGTGAATTAACTAATAATGAAAATAAAAATAAATATGAATTAGCAGAATTATTTGATAATTATATTAAATGGGGTGGAATGCCTCAAAGATTTAGTCAAAATAATGAAATAGAAATTAAAAATTATTTAAAAGATGTCTACAATTCAATAGTTATAAAGGATATAATTGAAAGATATAAAATAAAAGATATTGATTTATTTAATAGAATAATAACATATATTATAACAACCCCAGCTCAAACATTTTCTGCTGGTTCACTTGTAAAGTATTTTGAAAGTGAGAATAGAAAAGTATCTTTAGAAACAATATATAATTATCTAGAATATATTACCGAATCATTAATAGTTAGAAAAGCTGAAAGATATGATATAAGAGGTAAACGTATCTTAACAGGTAAATATAAATATTATGTCGCTGATTTAGGCTTTACAGAAATAATTAGTGAAGGGCGAAAAGAACAAATAGGATTTAAATTAGAAAATATTGTATATAATGAACTTATTTCTCGAGGATATAATGTAAATGTTGGAAATATTGGTGAAAAAGAAATAGATTTTATAGCTACAAAATTTGAAAAGAAAATTTATGTTCAAGTAGCATATTTATTAGCAGATGAAGATGTTATTAATAGAGAATTTGGGGTATTTGATAATATTAAAGATAATTATCCAAAATATGTTATTTCTATGGATACATTAAGTTATTCTCAAAATGGAATTATTCATAAAAATATTATTGATTTTTTATTATCAGATGAAATATAAAAAAAATTAATTGATAATCATAAATAAAAGGCTTTGACTTATTGTCAATAGCCTTAATTTTTTTCTTGTAAAAGTTTTTTCTCAAGTAGTGAAACACCCTCATATATAATAAATGATAAAATGATTAAAATAACAATTCCAGCCATTACGACATTTAAGTTAAATACTTGTGTACCATATATGATTAAGTAACCTATTCCTTTTTTACTAACTAAAAACTCTCCCATTATAACCCCGATTAAAGTCATTGATATGTTTAATTTAAGTGATGAAATAATTGTTCTTTTAGAGCCAGGAATAACTAAATATCTTAGAATTTGTCCTTTTGTTGCGCCAAAAGATTGTAATAATTTAATTTTTATTTCATCTGTTCCTAAAAAACCATTATAAATATTTACAATACTAACTATTAAATTGATTAATAAAGCCATCACTATAATTGCTTTCGTGTTTGCTCCAGCCCAGATAATAATAATTGGTCCTAAAGCAACTTTTGGTAAACTGTTTAACATGGTTAAAAATGGGTCAAGAATTTTAGCTAAAGTTTTTACTTCATAAAGTAAAATGGCAATTAGAAATCCACTAGCTATACCAATAAAAAAGGCTAAAACTATTTCATATAAAGTTGTTAAAATATGAGTAATTAAAGAACCTTCTAAAAAGAGATTTTTAATTGTTAAAATAATTCTTGATGGACTAGAAAAAATAAAGGGATTTAAAATTTTCTTATTAGCAAGAACTTCCCATGATATTAAAAAGATAACCACAATTAAAATTTGCATTAAAATTACAAATATTTTATTTCGTCTTTCTTTTTGTAAAAATTTTTTTTGATTAGTTGACATAGACATCTAAATCCTTCCATATCTTATTGTAAAGTTCATTAAATTCTTTAGTATTTCTATTATCAATGGGATTATCATATGGTAAATCAATATCATAGATTTTTTTGATTTTACAAGGTCTTTTTGATAGAACCACAACCTTATTTGAAAGACTTACCGCTTCTCCAACATCATGGCTTACTAGAATTGTCGTAATATTTTCTCGTTTAATAATTTTAAAAACATCGGCACTTACGGCTAGTCTTGATTGATAATCTAATGCTGAAAAAGGTTCATCTAATAACAAAATATCAGGTTTCAAAGCAAGTGTGCGAATAAGTGCAACTCTTTGTCTCATTCCCCCTGATAATTCGTTAGGATATTTATTTATAAATTCTTCTAAATTGTAAGTTTTTAATAAATTCTTAACATATTCTTTATTTTCTAAAGTATCTTTTTTGGCGATTTTAAGTCCTAAAATAGCATTATCAAAAATAGTTAGCCAAGGAAATAAAGCATCATTTTGGAGCATATAACCAATTGTTGGTTTATCTTTTTGATATTTTATCTTGCCATTTGTTTTATCTTCAATGTTAGCTAAAATTCCTAAAAGCGAAGACTTGCCACAGCCACTGGTACCAACAATGGTTACAATTTCTCCTTCTTTTATTTTTAAAGATATATTATCGATTGCTTTAATTTCACCTTGTTTAGTATAGTAGTTTTTTTCTAAGTTTTCGATTTCCAAAATACTATTCATTTGTTAAATTATGGAATAAATCATTATATGGGACATAATCATCTAATAAATCATTTTCAATCATAATATCTTCTAAATTTTTAACCATTTGTTCAGATATATGAGTAGTAGTTAACCAACTATCACTTTCTTTATAACGATTAATAATTGTTTCTAAGTCATTTATTTTTGTATCTGGAAATTGTTTTATGATCGCTTCGGCTATTGTTTTAGGACTATTTTCATAAGTATATTGTAATCCTTTATTAATTGCGGTATTAAATTTTTCTAAGGTTTCTTGTTTATTTTCTAAGAAACTTTTTTTAGTATAGAATGCTGTATATGGCATTTCTCCTGAATATTCTCCAATTGATGCGACAACATAACCTAATCCTTCTTTTTCAAGTAATGTTGCATTAGGTTCAAATAGATTTACAAAGTCGCCAGTGTTTCCAATAAATGAACCGCTTAATGCTGCAAATTCCACTGAATAATTTAGTTTAATTTTATCTTTGTCAATTCCGGCATTTTTTAAAGCGTTTAAGAAATTTAAGGCCGGCATTCCGCCCCATCGGGATAAAAACTTATAATGTGATAAAACCAATAAAAATAAGAGAAAGGTAGAACACATTAACAATAGTTTTTGTAAAAACGGTGGAAAAGATGTCAAAAAGTAAGTTAGGAATATCAAGTTTTGATTTAGATATTAAGTTTAAAGATAGAGATGAGGCATATAGATATGCTAAAAGATTAAAAGAGTTCATTAGATATACTTGTAATAAATATGAAAATTATGAGGCACAAGCAATAATATGCACGAGTAATATTAAAGGTAATACATCAATAGTTTATTATGAGCATAATGGCAAAAAAGGGAGACCTAGAAAAATAAAAGAATATAGTCCTTTTG
This sequence comes from uncultured Bacilli bacterium, assembly GCA_947626445.1. GTDB lineage: Bacteria > Bacillota_I > Bacilli_A > RF39 > UBA660 > Ventrenecus. Next base: position 43,183 of record CANQSC010000001.1, on the reverse strand, counting down.
ATTTAAAGTATTATAATGGTAATTTAGAGGTTAATTGGCATATACATATCTTATTAGTATCAAAACCAGTTTACGCGTTTAGAGAGAAGATAAAAGCATATATTGATAAGAATTGGTATGATAAATTAAATAATACTAAAAAAGATAAAGAATATAAAAAGACCTATAAGAAAAATACCAATATTAAAAAAATCGAATATTTTATAGACCAAGCCGAAGATATATTATTTTGTAATTATTGTACTGAGGACACTATACCCAAAGAATATAGTTTAAAAAAATTATATAATGCTTTTATGAAAATGAGAACAGCAAAAAGAAATATAGGTAAAATTAGTAATAAGAAATTATTAAAAGCAGATGATGATTATTATAAGTTAATGGAGTTTTATTGGAACATTACAAAAGAACAAAACAATAAATATGCTAATGATTTTATGAGAAAAGTAAAGCAAGAAAAAATAAACAATAATTATGATATTTTAGTTAAAAGTAATAAAGTACAGGAAAATCTTAGTATAAGAAATAGAATATTTGATGAAAATATAGGGTTTTAAGGTAAAAAAAAGATAGCAATAGAACTATCATACAATATATATAAATAAATATACTCACTTTATATTTTTAAATATACTATTCAACTAAAAAGAATATATTTTTATAATATTAAAGAATATATTATCTTCCAAGAAAAGAGTATATGAAAGTAAAAGTAATATAGTGGTATTTAAAGGGAAAAAGTAAAATTAAAATACACTTTCATATATATTATTTAGAAATTAAACTATCAACATATCCTTGAACTTTTGCTTTATCAGTATGAGATAAACTGTTAATCTTGTTTAGAAGGACAAAATCATCATTTGAAATATTATTAGGTTTGATATTATCAATAGGAAGATTATACTTAGTACGACATAAAAGATAATCAATAGATGTATTATAGTAATCAGCAAGTCTTATAAGCATATCAGAACTTGGAAAAACTCTACCAGTTTCGTATGAAGATATGGTCTCTTGTGTCACATTTAAGTCCATAGCAACTTTGGTTTGTAATAGTTTCTTATCATTACGGATTTGTTTTAAATTATTTATCATACTTAAAGACCTCCTCTCATATATAATTTTAAAATTATTAAATATTAGTGATAGTGATATTAGTTATATTTATATGTGTGAAATTATATATTTTTGTGTTATAATGTATGTGTAGGTGCATTATGATATGAGAAAAGATTTTGATATTAACTTAATATTATTGAAATTAAAAGAAAGGCGAAAACTTTTTGTGTCGGAAACCGATTTACAAATAGAACTAGGTTTTGTAATTAAAGAGTTATATCCAACTTTTAAAGTAAGAGCCGAATATAGTCCAACTTTCAATAGTAATATGCATATTGATATTGCTGTAATTGATAAAAATAATTTATATGTAATAGAGTTAAAATATAAAACTAAAAAATGTGTTAAGTTAATTGATAATGAAATATATAACTTAAAAGAACATAGTGCCAAAGATGTTAATAGTTATCTATATTTGAAAGATATTGAGCGAATAGAACAATGTAGAGATAATATTACTAATTTTAAATGTGGTTATACTTTATTTATTACTAACGATATGAGTTATTACAAAAAGCCAAAAAAAGAAAATTGTATTTATGAAGAGTTATCATTAGAAAATAATAGTATTAAAAGTGGTTTTTTATATTGGAAAGATAATGCGAGTATAGGAACTAAAAAGAATTGTGAAAAGCCTATTCATTTAAAAAGTAGTTATAAAATTAAATGGCAAGATTATTCAAAGATAGATGATAGTAGCACAGGGACATTTATATATTTATTAAATGAAATAAATGTTAAATAAGTAGTTTTGACTATTAACAATGGAATTATATTGTAGAAATAGAAAAAGGTTAAAATTAACGAGATATTTAACGAATAATGAGTAATTAAGAAAGAAAGGTTTAAGAAATGAAAGAAAAAGAAATATTAAGAGTTAATGCTAAGCATTATGAGGGGTTAAGTGTTAGAGAAGAAGCAAGTTGTATTTTAAAGATAACTAATTATCATTTACAATATTGTGATATTAGAGGACAAGTTATAAAAGAAATTAGTTTAAAAGATATTATCAATGTTGGTGTTATAAATGATAAGCATTTAAAAGAAAAAAATAAAAGTGTTATCGGTAGAGGTATAACAGGTGGTTTATTATTTGGTGGTGTTGGTTTAGTCTTAGGTGGTTTAAGTGGTACTGGGACAAAACAAATAAATGAAGATGTGCAGTATATTGTAGTTAACTATAAAGAAGATAACGAAAATAAAGTCATTAGTGTTTATGTTAATGGTGCTTTCTCTGGGGCTTCATTTGTAAAGAAATTAAATCATATTGTTAATTTATCAAAAGAAGAAAATAAATGTCCTAATTGTGGGAAAGAATATAATATTAGCGAGTTTAAATGTAGTAATTGTGGACAAGTATTAAAAAGTACAAAAAAATTAAAAACAATATTTGGTATTGTAATTGGTATAGTAATATTTATAGTATTTATTGCAATAATAGGGTTATCAGTCAGTAATGGTACACCAAAAGAAGTTAATATAATTAAAAGAATAGCAAATGTTGAGAAAGACCAAGCCATTACTATAAATGAAATATTAAAAGATGTAGGAATAGAAAGTTTTGATGATATGTATGCCGATAGTGAAAGTTTAGATGGTTTTGAGGGTGTAGGCTCTAAGGGTTATAGAATAAAAACTGATTTAAGCGATAATGTGATATTATACTTAGATAGTAATAATAATGTTATTTGTATAAGGTATGCTGACAAAGATTATTATAGAAACGGACAAGTATTAAATAAGTTTGAATAAGCGATTTAATGGTGAAGAAATGAAAAAGTTAAATATAGTTAGTGGCAATATATTTGATTATTTAGATAACAAAGATTTAATAGTTAATAGTAATAATAAATATATGATATGTGGTAGTGGTGTTTGTGGTGCAATTTATAAAAAAGCAAATAAGGAATTATTAGAAGATTATTGTAAAAAACATTATAAAGAAAATATGCAAATAAATGAAATTAGATTTAGTCCAGGGTTTAATCTAGGTATAGATATTTTACATATATATTGTCCTAAGTATTATGAAAGCAAAAGACCTTTATTAGATTTATTGGAAAGTTATGAAAAAATAGTTATATCGGCAAAAGATAAGGGTTATAAAAATATTATTAGTGTAAGTATAGGCACAGGGGTACACGGTTATAAACATAGTGATATTGCAAAACATATTGTTAATAAATTAAATGAGTTAATAAACATTTACGATATTGATTTTACATTAGTATTACCAAGTGAAGAAATAAAAAGATATTATATAGAAAGTGGGAAATTATGAATATATTACAAAAGATTAAAAGAGAAATAGATTTTTTTGGAGTACCAAAGGAAAGAAGATTATATTATCATTTACAAAAGATAGTAAGTGATAAAACTAATTTTAATGTTAATAAAATTGATGTAATTGAGGCTGAAAAGACAAATAAATTAGAAAATCAATTTAATAGATTTATTTTTAAGTATAAAGGTAAAACATTTAAGTTATTAGATGATGAACTTACTATGTTAGATAATTAAATTATTGATATTTAAAAAAGTGTACTTTTATAAAGATTTAATTTTATTGATAAATTAAGTCTTTTTTTATTTGAAAATGTGAATAATCGATTTTTCAAATATTTAAAAAGTTTTTCGACTTTTTTAAAGAAAAACCTTTTAAGAAAACGAATTGTATCATATAATTTTTATTCATATGGTAAGGAGGTGGCATAAAATGAGAGAAGAAATAACAAAGCAATATGTTGCAAATATGTGTAGTGATTTTAATGATGTTGTTTTAGTTGGTTTAAATGAAAGTAAAGAGGAATTTCCATATTCTAATGCTTGCATAAACTTTATAACTGAATTAAAAGAACAAGGTTTAAATGCAACATTAAGATTTTTTAGCGAAGATCTTAGAGGCGTACTTTATAATGAAATTAAAAAATATTTAACGAGGTAGGTATTAAATGAAAAATAAAATATTTGGTTATGGTAGAGTTAGTAGCAAAGACCAAAACGAAGATAGGCAAATAGCAGAGTTTAAGAAATTAAATATAGAAGATAGAGATATTTTTATAGACAAAAAATCGGGGAAAGATTTTGATAGAGAAAATTATAATATTTTAAAAACAATTTTAAGAGAGGGCGATTTATTAGTTATTGATAGTATAGATAGATTAGGTAGAAATTATAATATGATTTTAGAGGAATGGCGAGATATTACAAAAAGAATCAAAGCCGATATTAAAGTAATTGATATGCCTTTATTAGATACAACATTACACAAAGATTTATTGGGTACTTTTGTTTGTGATTTAGTATTACAAGTTTTAAGTTTTAATGCTCATAAGCAAAGAGAAAGTATAAATCGTAATCAAAGAAAAGGAATTGATGTAGCCAAAGAAAAAGGTGTTAAGTTTGGCAGACCTAAAATAGAAAAACCACAAAACTTTGATATTATAGTTAATCAGTGGAAAAATAAAGAGATTAAGACAAAGGAAGCTATGGAAATATTAGGGTTAAAACCTAATACATTTTATAATATGGTTAATGATATGTAGATAGATAGTTTTCCAACTCTTTTATATCTTCATTAGTTATATCAAGTTTTTCCCTACATCTATCTAAAATAATATTCTTTTTCTCATATATTTCATCTATTTCTTTTTGATATTTTGCTATGTTTTTATAATATTTATCTATATATCTTTTTACTAAACGAGTTATTTTTTTGTATTCTTTGCTTTCGTATAAAGTAGTTAATGCATTACAACAAGTAGTATCTTTTCCACATACTACTTTTTTTCTGTTGCAAAATTGTTTATTTCTTTTGTCTGTAAGGTAATAATTGCCACATCTTTCACATTTCTTTATGTAGAAATTATAATTAGAAGAAAATAGACAGTCTAAAACCATATATAAAAGTTGCCTATCAGTTTCATAATTTCCCTCTTTACATAAGATTAGTTGATTTGCATTTTGATTATTAGTATCTTGACTATCTATCTTAAATAGTGATTTACGCGTTGGTCTAAGATATTCTTTTTTATTAAAAGTTAATCTTTTAGGTTTTCCATTTTCATAATAAGTTATAGTTATATTTCCATTTTTATCTTCAATAATATTTCTCCCTTTTATTATGTATGTAGTCATACCATTTACTTTTATATCAAATCTAATCATACAATTTAACCAATTGCTTTTATTGATAGTAATATACTCTTCATTTGTTATTGTTCTTACATATTCATATAATTGTTTTAAGGGATATTCTTCATTAACATCTAAAATAAGTTTTGGTTCTTCTTTATCTTTTTTACTTTTGTTATTTTCATTATTTTCACTATTCTCATCATCATTTATGTTTTTGTCATTTTCATTATTTTCATTTTTATCTTTAATTTTATTTTCATTATAAATATTAAAATAATGTTCGGCAGTATATTTGTCATTTATAATAATACTTTCTAATGGATTTTTAGATTTAGCATTAACAATTTCACAATATTTAAAAATCATATTATTCTCCATTTCTAATGTGTCAGACACTTTTATATAAAATGTGTATTCACACATACTGCCAATTTTATCATATTTTGATGTTAAAATCAAAATGCAATCGAGATTTTTATTAAAAATTAAGATTAAGAAAGTGAGGGGAAAACACCTATAAATAATCATTTAATAAGATTTCGATTTATAGATGAAAGGATGATTAAAATGGAAAAAGTTATTGTTTACTCACTATACGATAATGATGAGGTGGGAAGAAAAAAATTAAAAAATTGGAAACAAAAAACAATGGAAGAAAAGGAAATGATTAAATATTGTAAAGAACAAAATTACAAAATAGAAAAAGCAATTAGATGTTTTAGATATGACTTTAATAGATATGACCCTAACATAGTTATTGAAGATTTAAAGAGAATATATAATTCATATGGTTGTATTAAAATTATAGTATTTGATATTAGAGATTTCTTCTATGATAATAGACATTTACAATTTTTATTAAAATTTCATAATGTAAAAATTGAAAGTGTGAAACAAGGTTGTTTTGATAAAAATTATTTTATACGAGGAGGAATAGAAAATGAAAAATAAAAAATGTTTTGATGTAGGTATTTATATTGCTTATAATGAGGGAAACGAAAAAGAAAAACAAGCCAAGGAAGAAATATTAAAAAGATATTGCAAAGAAAAAAACTATAATATAGTAAAAGTGTTTTACGATACTTTATATAGTAATGAAGATTGTTTTTCCGATAATATGAGATGTTTTTTAAAACAATTTGAAAATGAATATTACTTTGAAAAACTAATAGTATGCGATATTAACGATATAGCAACAGAAGATAATTCTTTAAATGCTATTTATTTCTTTTTGAAAGATGCTTTATGTGTTATAGAAACAATTAACCAAGGAATAATTGGCGAAGATGTTTTGCTCGATAGTACTTGTTTTATAAATGTTAAAGATAAAAAAGAACTAAAGCAAAATAAAGTTTATTATCGGCAAGGACAAGTTAAATATAGCGATAAAAGGAGCGAATAACAATGGTAAATAAGGAGTTAAAAAATATAATAAGTGATTTAAGTATGTCAAAATCAATTCCTATTTTCAATAAGAAAATAAACTCTATCAAAGTCATTAGTAATAGTTTGTTTTTAGAGTTAGAAAAAATGGAACAACGAAATACTGATACTTATTATTACCTAAAAAAATCGGAAAGTGAGTTAAGTGATTTTTGTAATATGATAGTTAGTATTGAAACTTTATTAGATATAACATTAAAGAATATTACTAACTTAAATGAAGAAATAAAAAAGACAGAAGCACCATTTTAATCTATATCATTTTAAACACTCAAATAACATAAGTTTTAATAGGTGTTGCTTATGAAAATAGTTAATATTTTTGATGAAAATGGCAAAACATTACAACAAATAATAGAAAAGTTTTTAATAGATTATTGCTTAGAATTTGGCTTTTTGAAAAAATAATCTTATAATATATTTGTTAATGTGTTTTACCAAGAAAGGAGAGATTATGAAAGGTAAAACATTTAATGTAGCACTTTACATAAGACTATCGAGAGAAGATGGCGATAATATGGAAAGTGAAAGTATCACTAATCAAAGAGACTTAATTCATTTGTTTTTAGAGAGAACAAAAGAAAAACTTTGTTATGTTGATGAATATGTTGATGACGGTTTTACAGGTTCTAATTTTGATAGACCTTCTTGGAAAAGACTATTAACTGATATAGAAAAAGGAAAAGTTAATACAATAATTACGAAAGATTTATCTCGTATGGGAAGAGATTATATCTCAATGGGGGAATATATCGAAAGAATATTCCCCGAGAAAGGTATAAGATATATTGCTATAAATGATGATATAGATACATTATACGAAACACCTGGCTTAGAGTTTTTACAATTTAAGTTAGTATTTAATGATTATTATTTAAAAGATACATCAAAAAAAATTAGAAAAGTTGTAAAAGCAAAAAAGGAACAAGGACAATTTTTAGGTTGGAAAGCAGTTTATGGTTATATCAAAGACCCTAATGACAAACATAAATTGATAGTTGATGAAAATGTAAGACCTATTATTGAAAGAATGTTTAATTTAGTTTTAGAGGGAAAAAGTCCAAGACAAATAGCAAATATTTTTTCCGATGAGCATATTCCCACCCCCAGCATATATGCAAACTTAAATAGAGGTATGAAATCAACAGCCTATGAATTATGGTGTCCTCGAACTATCGAAGAAATGCTTACAAATGAAACATATATTGGTAATTTAACCCAAGGAAGAAGAAAAAAATTAAATTACAAATCTAAAAAGGAAATTAGAACACCAAAGGAAGATTGGATTATTACTCCAAATACCCACGAGCCAATAATAGATAAAGATACATTCTATACAGTACAAGATTTATTAAAAAAGAATAAGAACAAAGAGAATAGTAAAAATCTTGTATTATTATCAGGTTTTATGTATTGCAAAGAGTGTGGTCACGCTATTGGTATAAATAAAAGTAGCGACGGGAAAAGAAAATATTGTTGTTGCACCTATTATTTATCACATAGTAAATATGGTTTATGTACTCCACATAGTTGTAATTATTATAAATTAGAAACTGCTATATTAGAGGAAATTAAAAAGATGTGTAATGAATATGTAGATAGTTCAACATTTAGTAGTAAGATAGAAGAAGCAAAGAAGAAAAACGATATAAGAATTAAAAAGCAAAATGAGATTAGTATTTTAGATAAAAAAATCAATAATAACCTTATGTATATTGATAAAATATACGAAGATAAATTAAATGGTAATATTGATATAGAAATGTTTAATCGCTTAACTATTAAGTATAAAGATGAAATCGAAACATTTAAAGGAAAAAAAGAAGAATTGGAAAAGGAATTAAGTTGTTTTGATAAAAGAGATAGTAATAAAGAAAAAGAAGAAACCTTAAAAATAATTAAAGATTATTTATCTTTTGAAAAACCAAGTAGAAATCTATTAGTTAACTTAATTGATAAGATAACAATTAGTGAAAATAAAACAATAGAAATACATTATAAGTTTAAGGTAGCATAATATTATAAGTTTAATAACCGAGGGGCTTATCGGCTTAAAAAATTAGAATATTTTTTTTAATCATTTTTTATTCTAAGTTTTATAGCCGAAGTCCAAGACGTCCAACTAAAACTTCTTTATCATACAAGTCTTCTAATTTAAAGTCTTTATTTCTTGATACAATAAATTGTCCATCTCTTTTTGTAAGTCCAGCAAAAGTTACTAGATAATCTTCTTCATTTCCTTCGTATACATAAATAGCGCTTTCAGGTCCGGCAAAACCTATTTGGGTATCTCCTGATATAACACTTGTTGCGACTTTATCGGCTCCAGGTGTAAGTATTAATTCCACTTCTAAACCTTGTTCTTTAAAGTATCCATTTTCAATAGCCACATAAAGTGGAGCATAAAAAGGACTATGAGTTACTTCGGCAAGTTTAATTTTTTCTAATTTAGTTGTTTCTTCTTTATCTTTTTTTCCTACTAGGCATCCAATAGTAATTGCAATTCCAATAATTACAATTGCTATAATACCAATAATAATTTTTTTCAAACAAATTCCTCCTTTTTTGTTTCATGTTATTATATTCTAAAAAGTAATTTAAGTGATTTTAGTTTACAAAACCCAAAACCTTTGCTATAATTTAGACATAATAAAGGGAGTGACTAGAAATGGCTGTTAGAACCGAAAGTTTATTAGATAAACTTTATAATTTGCGTGGTAAAGATAGTAGTATTTTAAAAGAAATGGATGAACAAAAAACCGCTGCTGAAGAAACTAAAGAAAAAACTACTGAACAAAAAGCAATATTACAAAAAGAAATTGAAGATTTAAAATTACAAAGAGAAGAATTAGAAGATCAAGGAGAAAAATTTAAAAATATGTTAAAAGGTATTAATCGTGATGATTATGATACTGTTTTAAAACGTTTAAATTTAGATTTTGATCCTGAAGGATTATTAGATAAATTAAATGAAAATCTTCCTAAGACAATTGATATGGTTGAAAAAAATACTCGTGAAAATGAAGAAGAATTAGTTAAAGTTGAAGATGAAATGAATAGAGCTATTACGACTATTGAAGAATTAGGTATTAGAAAAGATACGGCTTTAGCTAATCAAGAAAAATTAAACGAATATATTGAACTTGCTTTATCTGGGACTATTAATATTACTAGAGATTCAATTACTAGTTTATTAGCCGAATTTCATTTTACTGAAGAAGAACAAAGAGAAGCAGCTAAAATCTTAATGTTCCCTGAAGATGCTTTATTCGCGTATAATGATAAAATTAAAATGAAAGATAAAGCTGGAAAGAGTATTTCAGAAGTTATTCAAGAAGCTAAAAATATAAGTGAAGAAGAAAGTCCTGTACATGAAAAAGTTGTTGAAGAAGAACCAGAAGAACCCGTAGTAAAAGAAGATAAAACAACTGTTGTTATTGAAACATTAAAAAGCGTAGGTATTGATTATTTAGATTTTACTAGTGATGAAATAAATAAATTAATGGATAATTTTGATAAAGAAACAATTATAAGTAATGTAAATTATATTGTTGATAAAAATATTGAAAAAGATATTTTTATGAATCATGTTGAAATGTTATATGATAAAGAATTAAAAGATAAAATTGATTTATTAGTGAATGTTGGTAAAGAAACTATCGATATCTATTTAAATCCAAGTGTTTTAGTTAAATATAATAAAGAAGAATTAAGTAATGTAATTAAACAATTTAAAGCTAGTGGTATGGATGCTAAAAACATTCCATTAATGGCTTATTAGGAGGTTAGTGTGATGAATTATTATAATAAGACTATTTCACTTTTAGAAGAAACATTAGGTTCATCTTTAACTGATTCACAAAAATTAATTGTTTATTTAAATAGTAAAGTTTTAGATGAAGAATATGATATTGCTAACTTTGCTGTAATAAATCGTATTAGTCCTAATATGGCTGTTCCTAAATTAGGGGCTTTTGGCAAATTAATTGAAGAATTTTGGGAAAAGTTAAGTCCTGAAGATATAAATGAATTTCAAAATAATCCAGAAGAATTAACTAAAGCTTTAAGAAAATATGAAATTAATTATACGGATGATGTTAATCTTGATTTTTTAAATAAATATGATTTTAATACAAGTGAAATATTCGAAAGTATTCCTTATGCGATGTTAAAAGCTTTAAATGAAAATAAAAAAGTTGTAAGTGCTAATATTGAATATTTAATTAAATTAGGATTAAATAATTATCAAGAAATATTTAAAGCTTATTATGAATTATTTTTAATGGATGCAAGTAGTTTTGAAGGAATATTTAATAAATATGACCAAGAAGATTTAGTAAGTAAATTAGAAAAAAATATTGGGATTTTAGAATATTTATAAAAGCAACGCGATGTTGTTTTTTTTAACAATATTTTCCTTCTAATTTTAATTGCCAAAAATATTATTTAATGATAGAATTTTATTTAGAAAGAGCGGTATATATGAAGAAGTTTATGTTATTTTTAATTAGTTGCTTATTTATAAGCAATGTTAATGCGTTAAGCATTAAAAATGTGAGTAATGCTGATTTAAAAGCAGGAAGTACAGTAACCTATAATATTGATTTAGGTAGTGTATCTAATGGTGAATTAAGTTATGATACAAATATTTTTGAAACATTAAGTACTAGTAATTTTAAGACTAATGTTAAACAAAGTATTAATAGTAACACTTTTATTGTTTCTGATACTAAGAGTTTTAATATTACTTTAAAAGTAAAAAATGATGTTAAAGATGGTAAATATGAACCAATTATCTTAAAAAGTGGAGATGATAAAGTAGAACAAGAAGTTATTATAAATAAAGAAGTAAGTGAAGATTTTTTTGCTAATATTAAAAGAGATTATCCATTTATCTCACCTTTATTGATTGTTTTAATTGTTTTAGCTTTAATAGTTATTTTATATGGTGCCTTTAATAAAGAAGGAAGTAAGAAAAATGCCTTTATTACTGTTGGGGCTATCGTGGCTATTATTTGTCTTCCTTTAGAAATATTAATCTTATTTAGTAAAGAAAATAATGAAATAGTTAAATCTGCTAAAGTTGTTAATTATAAGATTAAATATGAAGATGAAGAAGATAATAAAGATGATGAAGAAAAAACTGAAGATCAAGAATTAGATAGTGAACAAGTATCTGTTAGTGATGAACAAAATAATAATTATTATCCAACTTATGAAGAAAATGTTAATGCTCCTAGTAGTGTTTTAAAACCTAATCCTAATACACCTAATAAAGAAGAACCAACACCTGTTGAAGTTGCGATTAATAATGTTTCTTATAGGGCTTATTATTCAAATCCAGGTGATAAAGTAAGAATAGAACTTACGATAGATAATAATCAAAATGCTAATGTAGCTTATGTAGTTATAAATAATACTAAATATCCAGTTAAAAAAATAGCTAATAATAAATATGAGCTTTTTGTAGCGCCTGTTAAAGCGGGATTAAATGAACTTACAATTACTGATTTAATATTAGATAATAATTTAGTTGTATCTTCTAATATGAAAATAACAATTGAAGGTTTAAAAGCTAAACCAACTATAAGTGATTTTAAAATTAATAATCAAAAAGAAGTACCGGAAGTTAGTTTTAAAGTAATTGATAATGATAACGCTTTTATTAAAGGTGTTATTAAAATTACTAATGAAGAAGGTAAAGTAATTTATGAAAAAGCTATTAAAGTAGGAGAAAATATTATTCCAATAGAATTTAGTGATAATAGTAAATATCATGTTAATATTAATATTTCTTATGATTTAGATAGTGATTATTATAATGATATTACAGGAGATATTAATGAAGGTAACGAATTAGAAGAAAAAGATTTTACCTTTACAAGAGATTATAATTTTAGAGCTAAAAATGTAAATATTACTGATAAAGTTAAAGAAAATGAACAAGTAGTATTAACTTTTGAAAATGATTATGCATCTTATTATGATGTTAAAAAAGTTATAATTGATGGTGAAGAACATGAAGTTACTAAGAAAGGCAATACTTATCTAGTTGTATTAAATAAAAAAGATAAAGGCTTAAATTATGTTAATTTTGAAAAAGTTATTTTAGAAAATGATGCTTCTTTTGAAGTAGGGCAAACTTTAACTTATGTTTATTTAAAGGATGAACCTACAATTACGAAATTAGAAACTAGTATAAATGCTAATAAAATAACTAGTCGTTTTGAAATTAATGATATTGATGATACTGTTACAAGTATTAAAGCGATTTTAATAAAAGAAGGAAATACATTATCAACTAAAGAATTAGACAAGACAGTTAGAGAAGTAGATTTTGATGTTATTGATGCTGGTAATTATCAAGTTAAAATAGTTGTAAGTTATGATTTAGGCGATGAAGTTATTTTAGAAAAGAATAAAGTAAGTGTTGAAACTTTAAACGTTCCTATTAAAAGTGAAATAGTAGATATTAGTAATGAAAAATATATTACTAATAGTAGTGATTTTAAAGTTACAATAGATGTATCAGATAATACCTTAGAAGATGTTGTAAGCTTTACAATTGATGGAAAAGAAGTTCCAGCTACAAAATTAAGTGATGACAAATATGAGATAACTTTAAATTCAACTAGTACATATGGTATTAATAGTTTCAATATTGAGAATATTAATTATAGCAAAGAACAAATTGAAGTAAGTGATAAGAAAATTGAAATTTATACTTTAAAAAATATTCCAGAGATTAGTAATATTGTTATTGATACAGTTAATTTAAATGTTACTTATGAAATTAGTCATTTAGAAAGTTTTGTAAGTGGTGAAATTATTATTGATAATGATGATAATAAAAAAATAAGTATTAATAAAGATAATTTAACAACATCTTTTGAAGAATTAAATTTAAGTGAATTTGTTGAACATAATTTAAAAATTGTTGTTAATTATGACTTAGATGATGATGAAAATAACAGTTTATATAATGATACTATTTCAAAAGAAGAAACATTTGAAATTAAAAATAATTATAATTTAACTTTAACTAACTTACATGTATATGAGGTTACAATTGATACAATTATGTTAACCTTTGAAAGTACTAATGCATCTAACGATAAATATGTTATTAATAAAGTTGTTTTAAATGGCAAAACATATGAAGTAGAATATGATGGTAATGGAAATTATCGCTTAAATATTCCAGTTAGTGATGTAAGAGAAGCTGATAACCGTGAAGTACTATTAAATATAACTGAGGTTATATTAGATGATGGGCATCGTGAAGAAGTTGTTGATGCTAAAACAACCGTATTTGAAGACTTGCCAACTGCTTCAATTATTAATGCCGAAATTTTAGATAGTAAAAATATTAAAGTATCTTATACAACTGATAGTAAAGATTTAGATGTTACATATCATGCTAGAATGATTGGCGAAGATAATAGTTTATATGAAATAAAAGATATGGATGTATCAGGTGGTGAAGTAACATTTACTAATACAAATGATTTTAAAAATCAAAAATATACAATTGTTATAACAGCAACATTTGACGCTAAAGACCATATAGATTATGAAGATTATATTATATCTAATAGTTATGAAACTACTGTACCAATTTATGTAACAATTAATTCACTTGATGATGAAACTATTTATGCTGAAAAAGATAGTTCAGTATCTTTAAAATATAGTGTAGTGGATAATACTGATAAACAAATTGTAAGTGTTAAGTTTAAAGATATTGAAGGTGAATATCCTACTACAATGGAAAATGATAATTTAACAGTAAGTGTTAAAGTATCAAATGAGTATGGTGAAAAAACTTATCAAATTACAAGTGTTAAATATCAAGATGAAACAAATTATCTTGATGTAAATGATAATAGTGTAAAAGTATATGTTTTAAAAGATGTACCTAGTGTTAGTGATTTTAAGTTTGATGATTTAAATAATAAAATTACTTTCAAATTTAATAATCCTGATGAGGTTTCATTAAAAGATGCCAAAATAACAATTTCTAAAGATGGTGAGATTAAAGAAGTTGATTTAAATGATGATAATGAAATTACCTTAGATAGTAGTTATACTAATGGTGAATATGTTGTTTCTTTAAGGGGAACATATGATTTAGGAGATGGAAAAGAATTCCTATTAAATAAATTATTGGAAGAAACTATTAATGTTATAACTGATTATCAACTAGAATTTAAACTTGATAGTTTTACAGTTCAAAATAAAGTGTCAGTAACGATTAATTTTACAAGTACTAATGCAAGTAGTCATAAAATTAGTAAAGTAACTGTTAATGATGTTGATTATAATGTAAATGGTAATTCTGTAGTTGTGCCTTATGATCATAGTGATGAAGCATCTCCTAAAACATTTACAATTACTAAAGCAACTTTAGATAATACCAAAGAATTATCATTAACTGAAGAAATTTCTTTTGATACATATTTAAAAGCTCCAATAGCAACGATGAATGAAATTACAAATACTTCAAATAATACAATTTCTGCTAACTATAGTATTACTGGTAAAGCTGAAAATATAGTTGCTAATTTAATGGTAAAAGAATTATATAGTGAAGAATATGTTGTATTAGAAACTAAAGAAGTTAAAGAATTAAATGGAACCGTATTATTTAATAAAGCTGATGATATCTACAATGCTGGGGATTATAAAATAGAATTATTTGCTGATTTTGATTTAGTAGATGGATTAGAACATAAAGAAGTAAATATTACTAAAGAAGAAAAAACGACAAATGTTCCAATTGTAATTAAAAATGTTACTAGTACTGTTTCATCAGGAGATTTTTCTCCTAGTGCTCATTATCCTACTAAAGGGGCAAGTGTTACATTAACATATACAGTTAAGGCTAATACCGAGGCTTCATTTAATAAAGCTGATATAACTACTTATAATAACGTGACTGACTTAAAAAATTTACCAAGTGGTAGTGCTGAAACAATAAGTGGTATAGTTAGTGGAAAGATTTATAAGAAAGCTTCAGATAACCCTGGTGTTATAGCTTATAAAATAAATGCTGTTTACTATAATGATGTTAAGTATGATATAAGCGAATCTTTACAAAATAGCTCTATTCAATATGTTGATGTTGTAAAAGATGAAATAGATTTTAAAAATGTTGTTTATACTGATAAATATCATGATGATAAATCAGTCGAAATTGATTTTGAAATTGCTGATAATGATAATGTATTGGAAAGTTGTGAAAATAATAATTGTTATGTTGAATTAAGACCTGTTAGTAGTGCAAAACAACCTTTAGGAAAAAATATTACTAATGGTGAAGAAGGCGAATTAACTAAAGCTGTACCATTTAAAAAAGGCGTTAGAAATAAAGTTGTCTTTAGAGATTTAGATGATATGCAATTATACATGTTTGTTATTAATGCTAAATATGATATAGATAGTAATTTATTAAATGACTTGTATGGGGAAAAGAACAATGAACTTCATTCTGACAGACATCATACTTTCTACTTTATTTCTAAACCAGTTGATATTACTTTAAGTGAATTAAAAGTCTTAACTACTGCTGGTGTTGAAACAAGTAATTTAAAAGTTAATGAAAATTATAAGTTATCATTTAAAGCTGAATTACTTGGTGATAAACAAGGGACTAATGCTAAAATTAAAAATGTTAGTATTGATGGAACAAAATATGATGTTATAGAAACAGATGATAAATATATAACTAATGTAATACCTAGCAAGTTTACAAATGCAAGTGTACCTGAAAGAACTATTTATATTAATGGAGTAACATTATTACTTGAAGATGGTACTGAAGAATACATATACATTCATAAAAATTTACCAAGTGTAAAAGTAAATATTGTTGAAGATAATCCTTTAAGTATATTTATGTTACCAACTAAGATAGACTTTTTCTAAAAAATTTAGTATTATAGTAACGTAATATTTTAAGACGTCGGATAATATTACAATTAATAGTTTTCTATTGGTCAAAGCTTTAGAAACTTATAAACTGTTTTTAAAAATATTTTAAGAACAGTTTTTTTTAGCATAAAGTTTAATAGACATTAGTTGTTTGTTTTGCTAAAATAATATTAGAAATGAGTGATTATTGATGAAATTATATAATACTTTAAGTAGAAAAATTGAAGAATTTATTCCTTATGAAGAGGGAAAAGTTAAGTTCTATACTTGCGGACCAACGGTTTATCATGACCAACATATTGGTAACATGCGTAATTATATAGGACATGATATTTTAGATAAAACTTTAAGATATTTAGGCTATGATGTTTTAAGAGTTATGAACATCACTGATGTAGGACATTTAACTAGTGATTCTGATTCGGGAGAAGATAAGATGGTTAAAAGTGCCAAAGAAAATCATCAAACGGTTATGGAAATTGCTAAATATTATACAGAACAATTTTTTAATGATTTTAAACTTTTAAATAATCGCGTTCCTGATGTAGTTGCCCCTGCTACTGAGCATATTGATGATTATATTAAGATTATCGAAAAGTTATTAGAAAAAGGCTATGCTTATGAAAGTGGTGGTAATGTTTATTTTGATATATCTAAGTTAGATGATTATTATAAATTAACTAATCATAAAATAGATGATATGGTTGTGGGCGTAAGAGAAGGGGTTTCTTTTGATGATTTTAAAAGAAATCAAGGCGATTTTGCTTTATGGTTTACCAAGTCTAAATTTGATGATCAAGATTTAAAATGGGATTCACCTTTTGGCGTAGGTTATCCTGGTTGGCATATTGAATGTTCAGGAATAAGTATGCATTATTGTGGCGAATATTTAGATATTCATGGTGGAGGTGTAGATAATATATTCCCACATCACACCAATGAAATAGCCCAAAGTGAAGCTTACTTAGGGCATGAATGGTGTAAGTATTGGTTTCATAATGAACACTTAATGGATGAAACAGGTAAAATGAGTAAAAGTAAAGGTGCTACTTTAACAGTTTCTTTATTAAAAGAAAAAGGTTATTCACCATTAGCCTATCGTTTTATGTGTTTAAATAGTCATTATCGCAAACAAATAGTTTTTAGTTATGATAATTTAGAAAATGCTACTATTGCTTATAATAAATTAAAAAATAAAGTTCAAAATTTAAAAGATGATAGCAAAGTGAATGATGAAGAATTTAATAAATGGGATAAAGAATTTAAAAATTATTTAGAAGATGATTTAAATATTCCAAATACTATAACATTAATCTATGACTTATTAAAAAGTGATGTTAATGACAGTACTAAAATTAAATTAATTAAAAATTGGGAGCAAGTTTTATCATTAGATTTATTTAAAACAGAAGAAATAGATAAGGATTTAGAAAATGAAATCTTAGAAAAAATATTAGAAAGAAATGAAGCTAAGAAAAATAAAGATTATTCTTTAGCAGATAAAATAAGAGATGAATTACTAGAAAAAGGAATCGTTTTAAAGGATACTAGAGAAGGAACAACATACGAAATTTTAAAGTAATTTTATAAAAGTCGTTCTAAAAAGGTGTAAGTTTATACTAAAAGTGGTTATAAAAAGGTGTAAATTTAAAGCAAAAGTTGTTACAAAAAAGTGTTAAAGGCAATTATGGAGACAGTATGAAGTGAAAAATATATGATGATTTATTGAAGTAAAAAAAATTTTATTTACAGACTCCATCTGCATCAATATATGTAACATTTTAAAAAAAAAGATTAACAACATAATTTATAATGGCTTTTTTTCTCTCTTAATGTTCTTATTCTTTTCATATTTGCTAAAAAGACGTACTGCCCTTGTATTATCATACCTAGTTGTCCACTTCCAATTGCTACTTTCATGTCTCCTATATTTTTTATTTCATTATTTTTTTGCTCTATTTTATATCGTTCCTTATACAAATCCTTAAACTCTTCTGTTTGCATATATTCTGCTTGTTTATTATTGATTTCTTTTTTTATTGTTACAGTCATACTTTTCTTATTGCCATATGTCTTGCCTTACATATGTACATATCTGCATCTTTATTATATGTATATTCTTCTTGATAATGCTAAAATAAAATTGTAGGAAATGAATTAAATAAAAATGTCGAAAAACCTACAAAAATATTTTAGCATTTTTATATGCTTGATATATAAAAATTTCGATTATAATGTACTTGACTAACTTGGTCTAGTTAAGGTGGTGATCGAAATGAAAGAAATAATTTGTGAATTAAGAAAGGATATCACTATTATGAAAACTATGGAAATTAAACCAAACTTCTCCGCCTTAGCTAAAGAACATGGATTAGATTATAGGACTGTAAAACGGCATTATGAAGGATATGATGGAAAACCAACACATCATAATAAGAAATCTAAACTAATAAAACTGTAGTAACATTATCGTACAATTCATTATATTTACTAAACTTATTTCCATTTGTTGATTCATCTTTTTATCATTTTTACCACTTCTTTACTTTTTATTTCCTTTATTTTACATTTTATGTATACTTTTTCAGCAGCTTCTCCTTGACATAGGGGGGGGGGTATAGTGTTAATATTTATATATAGTAGGAGGCTATGTATAAATATGAAACTAGAAAAATATGAAGATAAAAATAAGAAGAAAAGAAAAATAATATTAATAAGTATAGGAGTAATAGTATTAATAAGTCTATCATTAATACTATATAAAACTTTTGCAAGTTTTAGTGAAGAAGTAAGTTTTCCAATGATGAAAGGAAAAGTAGATTATTTTGGTAATAGCGATATTTATTTTGCATTTTATAAAGATGATGAATTATTAGAAGAAATGCCTCAGAAAGATAATAAAGAAAATTTAGTATTTGACCATGGCGAATGTGATAATGGAGCAAGTATTGAATGGAATAATGATGAATGGGCTCCTCTTATTAAAGAGTTAAATAAAGTAAAGACAAAATGTAATTTATACTTTAAAAAGGCTATAAATGCAGTTGAATATTTTACTGAATTAGCTAAGACAGATACAACAAATTTAAAAACTGATGATACAAGTGAAGCCAATATAAGATATGTAGGAGCAAATCCCAATAACTATATTGATATAGGTGATAAAGATAGTTATGGAAAACCAATTTTGTGGCGAATCATAGGTGTGATGAATAACATAACCAATTTAGATAATGGCGTACAACAAGAAAGTTTAGTAAAAATAATAAGAACAGGTATTATAGGAGGATATAGTTGGGACACTAGTCTATCTGAAATAAATAGTGGTTTTGGAATAAATGAATGGAGTCAAGCAGATGCAATGAAACTCTTAAATCCCGATACAGTATATAGTGGAACCTCAGAAATTGGTGGGAGTTTGTATTGGAAAAGGGAAAGTGGAAATTGTTATAGTGATGAAAAACAAGCAAATAAAACATGTGACTTTACAAGTAGTGGACTAAGTGAAGAAGCCAAGAAAAAGATAGCAAAAATAAGATGGAATACTGGAACTAAAGAAGAAATATATGATGCTAATAAAATAACAGCAAAATATATGTATGAAGGAGAACGAAGTAATCATAATGGCAAAGAACAATGCAAAAATGCAAGTTCAGGTGAATGTAATGATGAAGTACCAAGAACAACAACATGGGATGGATATATAGGCTTAATGTATCCTTCTGATTATGGATATGCTGTAGGAGGAGAAGTAAGAGATACATGCTTAGGAATGAGTATGAATTCATATAATAGTGAAGATTGTGGAACAAATGATTGGCTAAAGCCCGGTGGTTCAAGTTCTTATTTTTTAACGCCAATGTCAAGTTCTACTTCTTCAAATCGAGTGTTTCATGTAAGTAGCACTGGATATGTTGGCATTGGTCATTGTCATATTGCACGTTGGATTATACCGGTCGTATATTTAAAGAAAAATGCAAAAATTACTGGTGGGACAGGAGATAAAAATACACCGTTTACTTTAGTAGTGTAATATCTATTAATGAGATTAACTGATAATCTCTTTTTTTTTGCTTGTTATTTTGCTATAATAAATATACTGAAATTGAAGGTGATTTGATGAAAGTTATTCTTTTAAAAGATGTTAAAAAGCAGGGTAAAAAAGATGATATTATTGATGTTAGTGATGGTTATGCTAGAAATTATTTAATTAAGAATAATCTTGCTGTACCGGTTACTAAAAGAAGTAAAGAAGTATTAGATATAGCTATTGAAAAAAGAGAGTTAGAAGAAGAAACTTTAGTTAAAAGTTTAAATGAAATTAAGAATAAATTAGAAAATAAAGAAATTAGTTTTGTTGTTAAGACTGGTAAAGAAGATAAAGTATTTGGGGTTATATCTAGTAAACAAATTAGTGAAGAATTAAAGAAGATGGGTTATAATATTGATAAAAAATGTATTAAAATTGATGGTTCAATATCTAGTTTAGGGACTCATGAAGTATTAATTTCTTTGCATAAGAAAGTATCTTTTAAAATTAAAGTTATCTTAAGAAAGTAGGTGATATTTTGGCTAATCGTGTTATGCCTCATAATTTAGAAGCGGAAATGTCTGTATTAGGTGTAGCCTTTTTAAATGACATTTCAATGGAAAGAATTATTGAGAATATTAATGAAGATATGTTTTTTAGTGATGCTAATAAAAAGATATTTAATGCCTTAGTATCACTTTATAAAAGTAATACACCAATTGATATAACAACTGTTAAAAATGAACTTGATAAACAAAAGAATCTAACTAGTGTTGGTGGTGTTGATTATTTAACAGAAGTTATTGATTCCGTTGTTACTAGTGCTAATTTAGATTATTATATGGATATTGTTAAAGAAAAAGCTTTAAGAAGAAATTTAATTAATACGGCTACTGATATAATAACTAATACTTATAATGAAGAAGATAATTTAAATAAATTATTAGATAATAGTGAAAGAAAGTTTTTAGATGTTATTAGAACTAGAGAAGTATCGGAGTTTAAACCTATTAGTGAAGCATTAAGAATTGCTCAAGAAAATTTAGAATTAATGGCTCAGAATAAAAATGCGGTTACAGGTTTATCTACGGGTTTTATTGATTTAGATAAAGCTACTGCTGGACTTCATGAAGGCGAATTAATCATTATTGCGGCTCGTCCTGGTATGGGTAAAACCGCTTTTGCTCTTAATCTTGCTTGTAATGCTGCTACAACAACTAAAAAAGCCATTGCCATATTTAATTTGGAAATGAGTGCTGAACAATTAGTTAATCGAATGATTAGTTCCGTTGGGCAAATTGAAGGCGACAAATTAAAAACGGGTATGTTAAATAATAATGATTGGAAACGTTATAATGAAGCAATGAGTGAATTATCCGAAACTAATATTTATATTGAAGATAATGCTTCCATTACAGCTCCAGAAATTAAAGCTAAATGTCGTAGACTTGCTAGTAAACCTGAAGGTTTAGGTTTAGTAATTATTGACTACTTACAACTTGTTACGACTGGTGGTCGGGTTGAATCAAGACAAGTTGAAGTAAGTGAAATATCAAGAGCTTTTAAAACCATGGCTATGGAACTTAAAGTACCGGTTATTGCTTTAGCTCAACTATCACGTAATGCAGAAAGAAGAGAAAGTAATCAACCACGACTTGCAGATTTAAGAGAATCTGGTTCTATTGAACAAGATGCTGATTTAGTATTGTTTATAAATCGTCAAGATTATTTTGAAAATAAAACGGCTGATAATAAACAAAATATTGTACCTACTGATTTAATCATTGCTAAGCATCGTCGAGGTAGTACAGGATTATTTCAGCTTTTGTTTGAATTAGATAAAAGTTGTTTTAAAAATTATACAAAAGTTGATGAAACTTTTTAGAAAGGTTATATTATGAAGTTAAAAGAAAAACTTGTTATTGGGATTTTGGGGGTTTTAACTTTATTTGTTTGTGTAGGTTCGATGAGTCATCAAAAAGCAATTTATCCGAAAAATGTTTATCAAGTATATTTAGATGGTAAAAAAATTGGTTTAGTTGATAATAAAGAAGAATTATTATCTTTAATTAATGAAGAACAACAAGATATTAAAGATAAATATAAAGTATTAAATGTTTATCCACCTACTGGTTTTGAAATAGAAGAATATATTTCTTATGATGAGAACATTAGTAGTGCAAATGAAATCTATAAAAAAATTCAAGATGCTAGTGATTTTACTATTGAGGGATATATTGTAACTATTACGAAATCAAGTACTGATGAAAATACACCGGAAGTTAAAACTAAAATTCAAGTTTTAGATGAACAAGTATTTAAAGATGCTTTAGAAAATGTGGTTAAGACTTTTGTTGATGAAGATGATTATAGAAATTATATAAATAATACTCAAGAAGAAATTAAAGATGTTGGGTCAATTATTAAACATATGTATTTTGAAGAATCAGTATCTATTAAAAAAGCTTATGTATCTGTTAAAGATAAAATATATACTGATAAAGCTGAATTAAGTCAATATTTATTATATGGAACAACTGATAAAAAAAATGGTTATAAAGTTCAAGTAGGAGATACACTTGAAAGTATTGCTGAAGCTAGTAAATTAAATGTTAGAGAATTATTAATTGCTAATCCTTCTTTAAGAGGAGAAAATACGGTTTTAAATATTGGGGAAGAAATTAATAATAGTATTATTGATCCGATTATGAATTTAGTTGAAGAAGTAAGAGTAACTGAAGATGTTGATATTGCTTATGAAAAGAAGACGGAAGTTGATGATAATTTAGATTATGGAGAAAGTGTTGTTGCTCAAGCTGGTGTTTTAGGAAAAGCTAGAACTACTCAAGAAATGCGCGTAATAAATGGTGAACGTAGTCAAGAAACAACGATGATTAGTTATGTTACTTTAAGAGAAAAAGTTGATGAAATTACGAAAGTTGGTCGTAAAACCTATATATCTGGACAATATATTGATACTGGTCTTGACTGGGCTTGGCCTACTAATCAACCTTATATTATTACAACTGATTATGAAAACCGTTGGGGTTCACATCATGATGCTTTAGATATTTCTGGTACTGGATTTGGCTCACCAATTTATTCGGCTCGAGAAGGAACGGTTGTTAAAGTAAATACTGGTTGTCCTAAAAACGGTTATTTAGGTAGTTCTTGTGGTAGTGGATATGGTAATTATATTATTATTAATCATGGTAGTGGTTATGATATCATTTATGCCCATTTATCTAGTGTTAATGTTGGCGTAGGAAGTAAAGTAAGCCGTGGTCAAGTTATTGGGGCAATGGGAAACTCTGGTTCATCAACAGGAACTCACTTACATTTTGGTACTTATAAAGGTGAACCAATGCATGGTGGGACACCATTTAATCCATGGAGTTTATACCGATGAAAGTAGTAGTATTAGCAAGTGGTAGTGATGGCAATTCAACTTTTATTTCTAGTGGTAATCATAAAATCTTAATTGATTTAGGAAGAAATGCTAAATACATTAAAGAACATTTAAATGAGATAAATGAAAATGCTAGTGATATTGAAGCAATAATTATTAGTCATACTCATAAAGACCACACAAGTGCTTTAAAAGTTTTCTTAAATCAATTTCATCCAATGGTGTATTTAACTGAAAAACAATATTATGATTTAGATTTTTTAAAAGATTATGATAATGTTGTAATTTATGATGAAGAGTTTTTCATAGGTGATATTAAAGTATCTTCGATTCATACTTCTCATGATGTGACTGATTCTAGAAATTTTATTATTACAATTGGTGAAGAAAAAGTTGTTTCTTTAACTGATACAGGTTATTTAAATCATAAATATTTTAAAGCTTTAACTAATTGTGATTATTATTTGTTTGAAAGCAATCATGATGTAGAAATGCTTCTTAATGGCAGTTATCCTACTTGGCTTAAACAAAGAATAGTAGGAACACTTGGTCATTTATCTAATAAAGATAGTAGTTTTTACTTATCAAAATTAATTGGCGATAATACAAAAAAAGTTATTTTAATGCATTTATCAAAAGAAAATAATACTGAACAATTAGCTTTAGAAACTTTATTTGAAACCTTTAAAGAGTATGAAATAGATTTTAATAACGTGTTGTGTGCTAAAGCTGATGAAGTAACAGGAGTATGTGATGATAAGAGTATTGTGCGTGGGTAAAATAAAAGAAAATTATTTAAAAGAATTAATAGATGATTATCGTAAAAGAATTAGAAAATATCATGATTTAGAAATTATTGAAGTTAAAGATGAAAATTCTTTAGAGAGTGAACGAGATTCTTTGAAAAAACATTTTAAAAATAATGAGTTTCGGATTGCACTTTGTATTGAAGGAAAAAGTTTAGATAGTAGAGAATTTGCTAAAATGATCGATGAAACCTTTGTTAAATATCCATGTTTAACTTTTATTATTGGTAGTAGTTTAGGTCTTCATGAAGATATCAAAAATGCTTGTAATTTAAAAATATCTTTTTCTAAATTAACTTATCCACATGGTTTATTTAGAGGTCTTTTATTAGAGCAAATTTATCGTTCATTTAAAATAAATAATAATGAAACGTATCATAAGTAGGAGGTTTTTATGATCGGTAATGATTGGGATGAAAAGTTAAGTATTATATGGAATAGTGATGGTTTTAAAAAATTTATGAGTGTTGTAGATAAAGAGTATCAGACTAAAACTATTTTTCCGCCTAAGAATTATATTTTTAATGCTTTAAAATTAACACCTTATAATAATGTTAAAGTTGTAATAGTAGGACAAGATCCTTATCATGGTGTTGGAGAAGCTCATGGTCTATCTTTTTCAGTTCAAAAAGGAATTAAAGTTCCGCCATCTCTTCAAAATATTTATAAAGAATTATATGATGATTTAAAAATACCAATTAGAAATGATGGGGATTTAACAGGATGGGCTAAAGAAGGGGTTTTACTTTTAAATGCGGTTTTAACTGTTGTAAAAGATAGTCCAGCATCTCATCGTAATCTTGGTTGGGAAAGATTAACTGATTATATTATTAAAATTTTAAATGAAAAAGAAGAACCAATTGTGTTTATTTTATGGGGTAATTTTGCTAAAGAAAAAGCTAAATATATAACTAATCCTAAACATTTAGTTTTAACAAGTCCTCATCCATCTCCTTTTTCGGCTAGATATGGTTTTTTTGGCAGTAAACCTTTTTCTAAAACTAATGAATTTTTAGAAAAAAATAATCGAGGAAAGATTGATTGGGGACGAATAGAAAATTAGAAAATTATTTAAGAAATTTAGATGTTGTTTTATTGCTATTAATAGTATGTTAAGAAAGTAAAAATAAAGAGAAAACATAAATTTAAATGTTTTCTCTTTACTTTACTAATTTTGAATTAAAAATTAAAAGCATCTGATTTCAACATTTGTTGATTTCGGATGCTTTATCCAAAAATATATGGAATAACATCTGAACAATTTCAAGATGTATCCTTTTTTATATTATGAAGTTTCCTTCATTTGTAAACACCATAGCATAATAATTTTTAAAATGCAAGAATTATTTGTGGGCTAAAATGTTGACGCGAATTATATAGTTTGTTATAATAATAACGATATATCTAATTTAGTGTTAGGTGCTTTCCAACCACGATAATTAAATTATTATGGGAGGAGGAAATTATATGACAAAAAGAGAATATGCTTTTTATTGTATAATTAAATTTTTATTTATATTAGTATTTATATTAATATTTATGTTAATTATTAAATAAAGCAACTAAAAATAAAAAGAAAAAGCACTTTTCACTCATTTGTGTTAAAGGGCTTTTTCTAAAATTAAAAAACTTTTTAGGAAAGTATCCAATTCCACGAATAATTAGATATATCCTTTTTTATTGTATGAAGTTTCCTTCATCTGTATACATCATAGCATAATAATTATTAAAATGCAAGAATTATTTGTGGGCTAAGATGTTGACACAAATTACGTAGTTTGTTATAATGATATTGGATGCATTAAGAAATAAAAATCAGATGTTCCCGAATTTATTTTTAATATTAAAAATGAAAGAGGGTGATTAATATGACTAAAAAAGAATTTTCATTTTATATATCATTATTATATATAATAATTCTAGTATTATTTGTATTAATCTTTATTTTAATACTAAAGTAAAAATAAAAACATCTGATTTCAACATTTGTTGATTTCGGATGTTTTTCAATCCCAAATGGGAAACATCTGAATTATTTCCAAATGTATCCTTTTTTTATTGTATGAAGTTTCCTTCATCTGTATACATCATAACATAATATTTTTTGAAATGCAAGAATTATTTGTGGGCCTAAATGTTATCTTTTTTGCTGATATTATGTTAAAATAATTATTAGAGGATGTGATACTATTATGCGTAAAATTGTTGATGGTAATACGGCTTGTAGTGAAGCTGCTTATTTATTTAGTGAGATATCTTGTATATATCCAATAACTCCATCTAGTCCAATGGCTAGTAATGTTGACCATTTAGCGTCTTTAAAAAAAGAAAATTTATTTCATGACCAAGTTAAAGTTGTTGAAATGCAGTCAGAAGCAGGAGCAGCAGGGGCTTTTCATGGGGCTCTTTTATCAGGAAGTCTTGCTTCAACATTTACGGCTAGTCAAGGTTTATTATTAATGATTCCAAATATGTATAAAATTGCTGGTGAAGCTTTACCGGGAGTTATTCATGTGGCATCGAGAACTGTGGCTACTAATGCCTTATCTATTTTTGGTGACCATTCCGATATATATGCAGTACGTCAAACTGGTTTTTGCATGCTATCTAGTTCTAGTGTCGAAGAAGCTTATCATATGGCTTTAGTTGCTCATCTATCAGCTATTAAAGGCTCACTTCCTTTCTTACATTTTTTTGATGGTTTTCGTACTAGTCATGAAATTAATGTTATCAACACTATTGATGAAAAGGCTGTTTTAGAAATGCTTGACCAAGATAAATTAAAAGAATTTAAAGCTCGTAGTTTAAATGTTGGTAGTAAAGTAGAATATGGTATGGCTTTAAATGAAGATATTTATTTTCAAACTATTGAAGCGAGAAATCCTTTATATAATCAAATACCTGATATTGTTGCTGGGTATATGCATCAAATAAATAATTTATGTAATACCTCTTATGAACCATTTACTTATTATGGCGCTAGTGATGCTGAATGTGTAATTGTAGCTATGGGGAGTGTTTGTGATACTATTAAACTTGTTATAGATAAAGAAAATGCTAATGGTAATAAATATGGTTTAATATGTGTTCATTTGTATCGGCCTTTTTCTAAAAAATATTTAGAGAAAGTCTTACCTTCAACTGTTAGTAAAATTGCTGTTTTAGATCGAACTAAAGAAGCTGGAAGTATTGGGGAACCTTTGTATTTAGATGTTTTAAGTGCTTTAAGTGATAAAAATATTTTAGTTGTGGGAGGACGGTATGGAATTAGTTCTAAAAATACTGTTCCTAAAGATATTAAAGCTGTTTATGATATGTTAGAAAAAAATCCTAAAAATAATTTTACAATTGGGATTAATGATGATGTAACCAATTTAAGTTTAGAAACAACTGATTACAATATAACTTTACCAGCAACTGAAATTAAAATATATGGTTTTGGTTCTGATGGTATGGTGTCTGCTAGTAAAGATATTTTAAAAATTGTTGGTGAAGAAAATAAATATGTTGAAGGTTATTTTGAATATGATTCTAAAAAAAGTGGGGGAGTAACTATTTCTCATTTACGGATATCTAAAGAACCTATTAAAGCACCTTTTTATGTAACTAATACCGATATAATGGTTGTAACTAAAGATATTTATTTTCATAAATTTCATTTACTTAGTGAAGCTAAAGAAAATAGTATTTTACTTATTAATACTAAAAATGCTAGTGATTGTTTTAAATTAATGACTAAAACCGATAATGAAATTATTAAGAATAAAAAAATTAAAATTTTAGCTATTGATGCTGATGGGATAGCTGCTAGAAATGGTCTTAAAGGTAAGATTAGTAGAATAATGGAAATTGTTATTTTAAATTTATTAAATGTTAATAAAGCTAGTGAAATCTTATCTAAAAAAATTAGTGAACAATTTAAAACTAAAGGTGAAGATGTTGTTAACAATAATATTAAAGCGATTGGTGAAGCTTTGAAAGAAATTACTAATCCGATTTTAAATATTGATACTGATTTTGATATTAATAAAGAATTAAGTTTGTTTGAAAAAATGAATCATCGTTTAGGATATGATGTACCTGTTTCAGAAGTTATGAGTGTTAGTACAGGAGCTTTTCCAAATGCTTGTAGTCGCTTTGAAAAAAGAAAAGTTTCTAATTTAGTGGCAAAATGGAAACCAGAAAATTGTATACAATGTGGAATGTGTTCAATAGTCTGTCCTCATGCTGTTATAAGACCATTCTTAGTTAAAGATAAAATTGGAATTCCGGCTGTAGGAGCAGATGGCTATAATTACTACATGGCTATAAGTGAAGCTGATTGTACTTCTTGTGGTTTATGTGTTAATATTTGCCCTGGTAAAAATAATCAAAAAGCTTTAACTTTTGGTAAATATGACCATGAAAAACAAGAAATAGCTAATCGTTATTTTAATGATTATAATAATCCAAGTATTTTTCCTAAATATACGGTTAAAGGAAGTCAAATGTTAAAACCACGTTTTGAATTTAGTGGAGCTTGTGCTGGATGTGGCGAGACTAGTTATATTAAGTTATTAACTCAGTTATTCCAAGATGAAATTATTATTGCTAATGCAACAGGATGTTCTTCTATTTATGGTGGAAGTGCGCCTTCAACACCTTATAGTATTCCTTGGGCTAATAGTTTATTTGAAGATAATGCTGAGTTTGCGTATGGAATGCATATGAGTTATAAACTAAAAAGAAATCGTTTAAAAAAATTATTAAGTATTAAAAATGATGATAAAGAAATTAATGAATTACAAGAAGAAGTATTAAAAAATTTTGATAATTTTGATAAATCAATGGTCTTAAAAAATCAATTAGCTATGAAACCTATATCTAATGAATTAAGAAATATATTGGAATATATACCTAAACGTTGTGTATGGGCTATTGGTGGTGATGGTTGGGCTTATGATATTGGATTTGGTGGTATTGATCATATCTTATCTAGTAATGAAAATGTTAAGATTTTAGTTTTAGATACGGAAGTTTATTCTAATACTGGTGGGCAAATGAGTAAGTCTAGTCATGTTGGTCAGGTTGCAGAGTTTGCTGATTTAGGTAAGAAAAATGCTAAGAAAGATTTATTTAAAATTGCGATGTGTTATCCTAATTGTTATGTAGCAAGTGTTAGTTTAGGTGCTAATATTATGCAAACGATTAAAGCTTTTAAAGAAGCAAGTGAACATGTTGGGCCTAGTATCATAATTGCTTATTCTCCTTGTGTTGAACATGGTATTAAAGGTGGTTTAAGTTGTACAACTAAAGAACAAAAATTAGCAGTAGAAGTAGGATATACTTTATTAATGCGTTATTTACCTGAAAATGATTTGTTAGTAATAGATTCTAAAGAACCTAACTTTGAACGTTATAATGAATTATTAGATAACGAAGTAAGATATAATTCCCTAAAAATTAAAGATGCTAAATTAGCTGAAAAATTATTAGAAATAAATAAAGAAAATGCCATTAAACGTTATGAATATTATCAAAAAATAGCTGAAAAAAAGTAACTTTTGTTGCTTTTTTATTTTAGTTCTTTAAAAACTTTTTTTAAATTATCGTTAATAACTAGATTAGCTTTATAGTCATATCTAGTTTTTTCATTATTAATTATGACTAAATATTTTCCTTTAAATAAATTTACTAAACTACTTGCTGGTTCGACTGTTAAACTAGTGCCGGCAATTATTAGCATTTGGGCATTTATTATTTTTTCTATGGCTTCATTAAAACAGTCAGGTAGACTTTCCCCATATAAGACAACATCTGGTTTAATAAGACCACCACATTCATCACAGGTTGGAACACCTTCGCTTTTAAAAACATAATTACCATCAAAAAATTTATGACATTTTAAACAATGATTTTTTAAAATTGAACCATGAATTTCGTATACATTTTTGCTACCACTTTTTTGATGAAGTCCATCAATATTTTGGGTAACAATCGCTTTTAATTTGCCTTGTTTTTCTAATTTAGTTAAATAGTTATGAGTAGCATTTGGTAAAACATCTAAACTGTTTAAATTTTCTTTATAAAATTTATAAAACTCTTCGGGGTCATTATAAAACATCGTATTACTAAGCATTACTTCGGCTGGATATTTTAATTTCATTTTATATAGTCCATCTTTTCCTCTAAAATCTTTAATCCCACTATCAGTTGAAACTCCAGCTCCCCCAAAGAAAACAATGTTATTAACTTCATCAATCATTTTTTGTAAATCCTTTATCTTATCCATAACTTATCACCTAATTAAATAATAACATAATTTGTTATAAATTTTAAATAATAGAACATATTAATTTTAGGTGATAGTATGGAAATTATTATACGTTCTTTAATTATGTTTGCGGTTTTATTTGTAATAGTTAAACTACTTGGTAAAAAACAGATTAAAAATTTGACTTTATATGATTATATTTTAAGTATAACTATTGGTTCTATTGCGGCTGATAGTGTAATTAGTCTTGATACTCCTTTGTATGATGGAATCCTTGCTTTAGTTGTTTTTGGCGGTGTTGGATTTATTATATCTATACTTTCCTATTACAATCATAATATATCGGAAGTTATGGATGGAGAACCGATTATTTTATTTTCTAATAATAATTTTAATTATGAAAATTTAGAAAAATGTAAATTAAATGTTGCTAAAGTTTTAGAAGGGTGTCGTCTAAAGGGATGCTTTGATGTTAATGAATTAGATTGCGTTTTACTTGAGCCTTCTGGTGATATGTCAGTTTTATTAAAAGGCGATTCACAGCCTATTACTAGTAATGATTTAAAAAATAATATTAAGAAGAATAGTAGTAAACAAACTTTAAATTATTTAGTAATTGTTGATGGTATTTTAAATGAAGAAGAATTAAGTAAAGCTCATAAAGATTTAAAATGGCTTAATAATTATTTAAAAGAAAAACAACAAAAAATTGATAATGTTGCTTTATTATCAATTGATTGTAATTCTAAAATAACTTTGTTAAGTAAATAAAATATTTATATGTTATCTTTTTCAATATAGTTGCTTGCTAACTCTATAATTTTATCAATTAGTGTCATATTCTTTCCAATTTGTTCAACAAAATTATTTCCTAAAGATGATTTAATGTCGTTAAGAGCAAGTTGTACATATTTTTCTTCAATTTCAAACAGTTCTAAATAATTTAAAATAATATCTTCAATAAAGTAAAAATTATAACTTTTTAATAATAAATAAACTTTATTAAAATTATCTTCATCTAATAAACTTATATAATCTTTATTGTAATTATCATAAATTAAATCTAAATATGTTGAATTTAAATATTTATCTAAAAACATTTTAAACACCTTTACTCTTTTGATTTTTTATATAATATTCACTTATTAGTTCTTCAAGTGATATACCATATTTTTCTTTTATATCAGGACTACTCATAGAAAATATATCAATTAATAGACCATTGTCATTAATAATAGGCATATTATATGCTTTAAGAAATTCTATTTTAGATTGTAATTCTTGAATTGAAATGTGTTTAAGAATTCTTTTGTTTTTTTTCTCATCTATATTATATTGTGTGCACAAATTGTTTATTTCTAATTTATTTTTCTTAATATTCCAAACCATACCTATTTTACATAACAATATTCCACGTTCACTACTAGGGTCACATTTTAATCTTTGGGTCATAATCCAACTTCCAAGATTTACTGTTCCCTTTTCATCGCGTGTATAACCATCGTTAGTTTTAAATTTTACTGGTATTAATAAATTCCCATAATACTCATAATAGATTTTAGCAAATTCATAATTTTTATTCCATTGTTCTTCTAAAGAATTTAATACAAAGCCTATTGATTGTAATAACCGTTGTCTTTCTTTTTTTAAACTAGAAAAACTTTGCCTTTGATTTACAATCCAACTTCCAAGATTTACTGTTCCCTTTTCATCATAAGTATAACCATCATTAGTTTTAAAATTTGTTGGTATTAATAAATTACCATAATGGTCATAATAGATTTTAGCAAGTTCATAATTTTTATTCCATTGTCCTTCATATTGATTTAATACAAAACCTATTTTTTGCAATAAGTATTGTCTTTCTTGTGATAATCTAGAAAATCTTTTTCTTTGAATCGTAATCCAATTACCAAGATTTATTGTTCCATTTTCATTGTAAGTATAACCATCATTAGTTTTAAATTTTTCTGGTATTAATAAATTTCCATAATGCTCATAATAGATTTTAGCAAATTCATAATTTTTTTGCCATTGCTCTTCGAGAGGATTTATTACAAAGCCTATTTTTTGCAATAAGTGTTGTTTTTCTAGTGATAAATTAGAGAAATTACTTCTTAGGTTTATAATCCAATTACCAAGATTTATTGTTCCCTTTTCATCGTATGTGTATCCATCATTTGTTTTAAATTTTGCTGGTATTAATAAATTTCCATAATGCTCATAATAAATTTTAGCAAATTCATAATTTTTTTGCCATTGTTCTTCGAGAGGATTTATTATAAAGCCTATTGATTGTAGTAACCGTTGTCTTTCTTGTGATAATCTAGAAAAACTTTTTCTTTGGGTTGTAATCCAATTTCCAAGATTTATATCTCCCTTTTCATCGTATGTAAAGCCATCATTAGTTTTGAATCTTTGAGTAATTTCTAAATTTCCATAATGTTCATAATAGATTTTAGCAAGTTCATAATTTTTATGCCATTGTTCTTCTAAAGAATTTAATACAAAGCCTATTGATTGTAGTAACTGTTGTTTTTCTTGTGATAATTTAGAAAAACTTCTTCTTTGAATCATAATCCAAGCTCCAAGATTTATTGTTCCATTTTCATCGTATGTGTATCCATCATTAGTTTTGAATCTTTGAGTAATTTCTAAATTTCCATAATGTTCATAATAGATTTTAGCAAGCTCATAATTTTTATGCCATTGTTCTTCAAAACAATTTAATACAAAGCCTATTGATTGTAATAACTGTTGTTTTTCTTGTGATAAATTAGAAAAACTTCTTCTTTGAAACGTAATCCAATTACCAAGATTTATAGTTCCATTTTCATCGTATGTGTATCCATCATTTGTTTTAAATTTTGCTGGTATTAATAAATTACCATAATGCTCATAATAGTTTTGAGCAAATTCATAATAATCTTCCCAAGTTTTTGTTAATCTATTACTAACATATCTTAACATTTCAAATAAATCTTGATTTTCTATTTCAATATCAAAAGATGCATCTCTTATTTTTATATTTCTATGATTACCTATGTCATTATTTTGGATATCTTTAATCTTGTCTTTTAAATTATTTTCAAGTTCTTTAATGAAATCATAGTTATTTGTTAAATCAATTATTACTGGGGCAATTAATTTTTCAATTAATTCTTCTTTGATTGGATTTTCTTTAGTTGGTATATCTCTTAATTTGCACACTTCTCTTAATTCTTCTATCGAATGTTTTTCTAATTTAAGAAACATTTCTTTAGTATTTCCGCGAACTGATAAAGCTCTACCTAATTGTTCAAAATAAACTATATCTGATGTTGTTCCTCTTCCCATTATTACACCATCAATATTAGGAGCATGAATACCTTCGTTATATTGATTTATAGCAAACATTACTCTAAGTTTATTATCAACTGCTTCACCATCTAAATTAAC
The DNA here is from genome assembly GCA_947626445.1 of uncultured Bacilli bacterium. Taxonomy (GTDB): domain Bacteria; phylum Bacillota_I; class Bacilli_A; order RF39; family UBA660; genus Ventrenecus. The sequence continues at coordinate 8,612 of CANQSC010000001.1, read as the reverse complement.
ATCTCGATAAAAAGCCTCACGATTTTTCTTGCCAGTTTCACCCATATCACTAGTTGAAGAGTAAAATATTATATTTTCTTCTGGTACAAATTGTTTAAACCATAAAAATGCTTGTTTTTTTATAGTTTCAATATCATTAGTTCCTTCTTCTGCATAAGGTGGGCAAAAATAAATATATTTTCCATTTGGTTTAATACTTTTTTTTAAAATATTAGGAATACTTGGAGCTTCATGGATTCTTTTTTTAACATCATTTAATATTGCCATATATTCTTGATATTCTTTAGAAGTAGCATTTAGTTTTTTGACTCTTTCTTCTAATCTACTTTCCATTCCAATTAGATTAGTATAAGCAGTTTTATAAATAGGTTTAGGTAAAACTCCATCAATCATTGCATCACATAAATCATATCTACTTTCAATTTTTTTAGAAAATAATTCACCAGTATCAGGATTAGCCATATCTCTTTCATAAGAAGATCCTCTATCTCTTACAGTATAAGCAGTCATTCCAAATATTTTCATATTAGGATGGGTTTCTATCATTGTATTAATTCTTGCTCCCCATATAGGGGCTCCTATATGATGAAATTCATCAAGAATTAATAAATCACAATTTATATCTTTGATTTCATCTTTTGATAAAGATATTAAACTATGATAGGTTCTAAATTCTAGATTAGGGAAATCTCTTTTTAAATCTAAATTTGGATTATCTTCAATTATTTTATTAAGATGCTCAATAATTCCATTAGAAGGCACTACATAAACAATTTTTTTATCTTTATTGTCATAAGCAAGTTGAAGGGCATTATAAGATTTACCAGTACCTGTTGCATGAACAATTCCAACTACATCTTGTCCTGTTTCAAATGCCGATAATATCTTTTTATAACTATCAGCATTATGATCATATAAACCAATTGTTTGAAATTCATTATTATTCAATCTCATCACCTTCATAAATTTCAATATCAATAAAATGTTTATTTGATATATCTTGTTCTATAATTAAAACTAAATCATTTTTCATTATTTTTGAATTAAGGTCATTTGCCTCCAATACTAAGTTTTTTATGTCATCTTGAGTTTTCACTTTAAAGCCAATATTAGATCTATTCATAACATCTAATAGTTCATCATTTTTATATTGCTCTGGAATATAAATTTCAATTACTTTTCCAATTGTTTTAGTCATTTTTTTCACTTCCTTTTTTATATAGATATCTTTGTTTGCGTAATATTATCTAAATATAATTATACTATATTATTTAGAATTTTTCCTAATAAAATTTTGTTTGTAAAATTGTTTTACATGGTATAATTATTTATAGGTCATGCGTATATGAATACTAATATTATTGATTTTAAATGCACTTAGAGTATTTTATTGACAATGACTTGGAATCGTGTGCGAAGAGACTGTGAGGGTAATGTGACAAATTTCTCACTATATGAAAGAGAGGTGTGACCGAGATTTGTCTACTCGGCATATTGTGATAGGTGTAAAAAGCATAATCTATGAAAATAATAATGAAAGATTAGTTATTACTATTAATGAAAGTAAAATTCAATATAAGGATATTTTTAAACCAATAGAGAATCAATTGATTTTTAAGTATTTAAATTCTCTTTATAAGATAATAGATAGTTGGCAAAAAGAATATATTGACGCCAAAATAATTGATGGTAATAATTGGAAATTATCTATTATATACATTAATGGGAATAAAAAGAAATATTATGGTAAATCAAGTTATCCCTCAAATTTTGAAGCATTAGAAAGACTTAATCAAAAATTAATTAATGAGGTGCAAAATGGATATTGACTTTAAGAGTTTGTTGCCATATGTTATTGATGCTTTTTCTTTAGTATATGGTAATGAATATCGTTCTATTATTTCACAAAAGATTAATAATGCTGTTATAATTTTATATTATGATATTGAAGGTTTAAACGATTATATATTATATTTAAAAAGATGTAAAACTCGGGAATTTTCTATTCGTTTTTTAGAAGATATAGGAATAGATGTTCAAAGATATAAAAAAAGTAATTATACCGAACCTTTAGATGATGATATTCAAAAAATTTTAGAATGTCTTATTGATGTACATTCTGACTTTTCTAGTGATGTCGATTGTTGGACGCCAATTCGAGCTTTTGCCACCAAAGATAAAACTTTTCCTGAAAAATTATTAGCAAATAAGCTAAAAATAGTTAACTATCTTCTTGGCAATCAAACTGAACATATAACCGAAAAAAATTTTGAATTTTTTACTAAAACAAAAGAATTTTCAAAATTATTAAATAAAATTAACGATTTTAATAAAGTATATGAAAAATTATTAGTTGAGTATAATAATTGGGCAAGTCAGTTAATACCATATGAAAAATATGTTGAAAATGAGGCAAAAAGAAAAGAAAATATTTTGCAAAAAAAGAAAAAAGAATTATTTATAGAAATTTTTAATCAACTACCATCTTTTGTAAAAGATTCTATTTCTAAAAAGCCATTTGAAGAAAAAATAAAAGCTGTTTTAGGGAATATGGACATTTCATTTAAACCACCTATTGAGTATTTTCATTATAAGCAAATAAAAAAACTTAAATCTTTTGAAGTTGATCTTGATAACAAGTTTTTAATAGTGGCTTGGCAGTTATCTTATTTAAAAAAGTTAGATATTACTATTTCAAATGAAAATATGTTAAAATGGGAATCTGAAGAAGAAATTATTAATTTTTTATCATTTTTAAAGCAAGATAATATAAAAAAATACTTACCATCAGATGAGTTAATTAGTTTTATCTCAGCAACTAGAGAAAAAAAGTATGAAGAAGCACTTAAGGAATATTATACAACCAGAAAAGATTTTACTGATGCTATGAAAATGCTTGCTAATAATCCTATTAATAGTGAAACTGTTTACTATCAAATGAAAAATAAAAATGTTTGTATTTTGGGACATGGTGGTATTGATAAAAATAATGAATTTAGATCAATAATGTTTTATACAATTAGAGGATTCTCGACTTATTTATTTATGCATGAAAGCGGTCATATTATAGACCAAAGTCCAAAAGGCACAGGCTTTGAAACTTTTGATAATTTAGGTAAAAATTGTAAGAGAAATCCCTATGATAGTGCTTTTCGTAAATATGAAAAATTTAATGAAACATTAAATGATATATTTACAATAGAAGCAATTAAAATTCTTCAAGATCAGGGAATATACTTACTTGAACCAAAAGAATTTACATCATTAGATACTATTAATTGTAATACTAGTTTAATTACTAAAAACTTATTACAACCACTACTGCAAAAATTTAGAAAGCAAGTTATAAAAGCTAAAATAAATTCAGAGCCAGAGGAACTTATAACTTATATTGGAGAAGATAATTTTGAAGAATTAGTTGATGCCGTAAATAAAGTTGATTATCTTTCAAGAAATGATGTTGTTTTTAAAATTGATAAATATCCAGAAGATGCTATGGTTATAGAGTATTTTCAACAAGTTGAAAAAGTTAAACAGATTTATATTAATATTGATCGTTATTATGCAAATAAATTTGGATCTTTATCAACGGAAGGATTTGAAGAAACTATAAAAAAAAGATAATTGGTAATTTGGCACATCTTTCAAATTAGCTTGGATTGAGAATGAAAAAACTTTTGAAAATAAATTGATATTATTGAATAAGGCATTTTGCTTGGAAATAATCTTTTCCATTTTATTTATTATGATATAATAGTACAAGAAAAGAGGAAAAGTTATGATAATTGATGTTGAATTAGTTGATAGAAATCGCGATGAAATAAGTATAGATAATGATAATGCCGTAATTAATAGTCCAAGAGTATTTCTTCATTATAAAAGAAATGATAATGGCAATTTTGATATTGTTTATACTAAAAATAATATTTGGGCAAAGCCTTGCTATAATAATAAAATCTGGGTGTTGTTAAATCCAGATAAAGATACTATCTATAATGTTTCAAATAGTCAAAAGTTAGAATTAGATTCAGTAATAGATATTTATGAAGTAAAAAATAATCAAAAAAGAGATTCTTATGTATGTATTGTAAATGAAGTTTTATGTGAAAATAGTGTAATTGATACTTTAGGTGTTGTTGTTAATCCTAATACTTTAAATCCCCTTTTTATTTATAGTGTTAATAATAATATTACAATACCTGTTATAACTTCTAGTGAAGCTAAAAAAATATTTGGATATCCAGTATCTGTTAATTATCGATTAAAATATACAATAGAAGAAATAATTGAAAAAGAATTAGATAATATTAAATCTTCAAAAGAACGTTGTGAAATATTAGAAAAAGTTATTAAAAAACAAAGTAGGTAAGTTGCATTTCCTACTTGTTTTTTGTATAATGAAGTTGGTGATTTTAATGCAAAAAGGAAAATATAATTATCAAACTGAAGAACAAAAAGAAATGCAAAAATTTTTTATTGTATTAATAATATTAATATTAATAATATTAGGAGTATATTTATGTAGTAAAGTACTAATTAAACCTGATATTAAAGAATATGAATATACTAATGGTGAAGTAAATAATGAAGCTATAAGTGTTGGAACTTTATTTAGTAAGAAAGATAGTTCTTATTATGTCTTAGCATATGATTTTAATAATAATGCAGCTAATTATAAAAATTATGGAGATTATTATAGTAATTTTAGTACTAAAGGAATTAAAATATATTATTTAGATTTAAGTACAGCATTTAATAAACCTTATTATGTTAGTGAAAATAGTAATCCTAAAGCTACTAAAATAAAAGATTTAAAAATGTTAGATGGGACGTTATTGTTAATTAAAGATAAAAAAATTAATAAATATATAGAAGGTATAGATAATATTGCTAAAGAGTTAAAAGTAGATAATGTAATTAAATAAATTGTAAGCAAAAAACTTACAATTTTTTCTAAGAAAAATGAAGAACAACATGATTCATGATTGGACTGATGATTTAGAAAAATTATTATCAAAGGTTAATACAGATAAAAATAATATTAAAAGATAAAGAAAATAAAATTGACAAGTAAAATACTATAATATGAAGAGTTGGATGCGTTAACGGCGCACGTCCAGCTATATATGGTGACATATATTTCTACTCAATCTTTTTAACTAAAATTTTATTTTAGTCTAATAAACTACTATTTGAAGTTAGTATTTTTACATAATTTAATTGTTTTATAAAGTTTTCTAAATCTTTCAATTCTATCTTATTAGATAAATTATCTAATAAAGTATTAGAGTAATTGAATGCTAAAAAAGTAGTTTTTTTAATAATAATTCTATAATTCTCTATGTAAGTTATATTTGTTTTATCTATATTTTGTATATTACTATTAATAATGGTTGGAGTTGTATTACATATATACTCAATTTTTTTCTTTAATTCTTCATCAAACTCTAATTTTTCCTTTATTTTTAGCATTTTAATCTATCCTTTCTTTAAATTACACTAAAAAGTATCAACTTCTTTAGAAATTGATACTTATATATTTCAAGGCTAAACTTATAAAAGTTTAGACAGATTTCCCAATGGAGCGATTGTGGAAGATATTTACAACTTTCACTCATAACGATTTGATATATAAAATATCAATCTTTAATAAAATTCTAACACAATTCATCTCAAATGTCTCTTAAAATATGAGATTTTATGATAAAATATTACATAGAGGTGGTAAAATGCTTAGAAAAATTTTATATGCAGATACAGAAGCATTAGATAATTATATTTCTATAATAGATGGATATTTGTATGATGAACAAGAAATAACCCAAAGTTCCACAACAAATAAAGGCGGAAAAGTCGGCGTTGGAGTCAAAGCAATTAATGCTGAAGGTAATTTAGGAAATCAAAAAGAAGAAAAAATAGCTTTAAATGCAAAAATAACTGATGCAAGTAAGTTAGATAAAATTATTAAATATTTACAAAATCAAGATGAATTAAGATATTATGAAAATATTAATGAGGAAATTTGGAACGATATTTATAGAGATGATTTTATTGAAGTCTTAGTTACACCACGTTTTTCAAAACTAGAAGAAGTTACAAAAGCCGCTAATAATTTTAAACAATTAATTGATGTATTCGAACCATTTTTAGGGAATACCGTGGATGAAAAAAGCAAAGAAGCTTTAAATGGATTTGAACAATTATCGAATTCAAGAAATAGTAATTCCTTGTCATGTGTTTTTAATTTTGAAGATAAAAAATACCCTTTAATAGGAAATATAGATAAAAATTATTTAAAAACTTCACAAGATAATTTTGTCTCGCAAGTATATATGTTGTGTAAAATTCAAAGGAAAATTGAAAAAGGAAGAAGTATTTGTTTAGATGAAATTTTTGAAGATATTAAATCAATGGCATCAAATAGAGAACAAAGAAGAAAAATGAATAAGAAAGATATGTCAAATCCAGCGGAAATAAAAGATAAAGTAAATGGGCCAGCATTCATAGTTATTCCTATTGCTATATATCAATAGGAATTTATGGGGGTATATAATGGAAAATATAGATGTAAAACTAAGAACATATATAGAAAATAATATATTACCGCTTTATGAAAAAAACGACTCTGGACATGGAATTGAACATATAAAATATGTTATAAAAAGAAGTTTCGAATTTGCAAATCAATTTGATAATATTAATTTGGATATGGTTTATGTAATTGCCTCTTTTCATGATATAGCTCATCATATTGATAGAAATAATCATGAAATATTATCTGCAAAATTATTTTATGAAGATGAAAAAATGAAAGAGTTTTTTACAGATGAACAAAGAAAAATAATTAAGGAAGCAATAGAAGATCATCGAGCAAGCTTAGAAAATGAACCAAGAAGTAATTATGGAAAAATTATTTCATCTGCTGATAGAAATACGAATTTAGTTTCGGCATTAGAAAGGACACATGCTTATACTATTAAACATTATCCTGATTTGGACTTAGATGATATGATTAATAGAGCATATGAACATATATCAAAGAAATTTGGTAATGATGGATATGCCAAAACATATTGCTATGATAAAGAATTTGAAGATTTTAAAAAGAATGTAGAAACTGTGATAAAGAATAAGTATGGGTTTGCAGTAAAATATATGGAGGTAAATAGAATTATGGATATTAAAGAAAAAGCAAAAATGTTTGCGATACAAGCTCATATGGGACAAGTTAGAAAAAGTGAACCTGATAAACCAATGATAATACATCCAATTGGAGTTGGGCAACTTTTGGAATCATTTGGATATGATGATGAGGTTGTAGCAGCGGGTTATTTACATGATGTTGTAGAAGATACAAAATATACTATTGAGGATATTGAAAAAGAATTTGGTAAGGATATTGCTAACTTAGTAATGGGTGCTTCTGAACCTGATAAATCATTATCTTGGGAAGATAGAAAAAGACATACAATTGAAGAAACAAAAAAACTTCCTCTTAGAAATAAATTAGTTATATGTGCTGATAAAATTAACAATTTAGAAGATTTATTTTTAAAATTTGAAAAAAGTGGTAATAGAGACTTCAGTGCTTTTAAAAGAGGAGAAGATTCTCAAAGATGGTATTATACAAGTATCTATGAAAGTTTAATATTGGGAGAAGATAAAGATTTGCCTATATTCTTAAAATTAAAAGATATTTTAGATAAAGTATTTTATAAAAAAGAAAATTTATTTTTAAGAGATACAATCTTTGTAGATAATCAAGATTATTATGCAAAATTAAGAAAATTACATGCCGGGAAGATTGAATTGCAAAGACTAAAATCATTAGTAACACTCCCTAAACCTTTTGTTATAGAATTTACAGGTACACCTAGAACAGGAAAAACCACAATAATAAATAATTTATATGATTTCTTTAAAAAAGGCGGATTTGAAGTTTCTTTAATAGAAGAGTTTACAACTTCTAAATATTATAAAGAAGAACTAAGAAGTAAATTTGATAGTATGAGTTATTCAGATAGAGACTTAGCGATATTTGAAGAAATATATAAACAATTACAAAATGCTGTTTTAACAAAAAAAGACTTAATTTTAATTGATAGATCTTTAAATGATAGACAAACATGGAATTATAGGCGCTTAGTTAGAGGAGATATGCCAGAAGATTTGTATTTAAATGCAAGAGAAAAATACTCAAAACTTTCAAAACAATTAATTGATTTTTTGGTAGTTACTTATGCTGATTCTTTAACCTCCTTAAGAAGAGATTACAATTCTAGTTTGGCTTTAGAAAATAGAAGATTTCTAAATGAAGCAAATTTAAATGAATACAATGAAAGTTTACAGGCATTAAAAGATTTATTTATTGAAAGTGTCGATTCATTGGTTTCCTTAGATACAACAAAAATGAGCATGAACGATGCATCTATAGAAATTGCGTCTCAAGTGTTACCTGTTATGAGAAAAAGATATATTAAAGCATTTCAACAAAAGTATAATTAAAAACAAAAGATGATACAAGCAATTAAATTAATGGACGGAGTTTAAATTTATCGGAAAACATAAAAAAAGAAAGAACTCATGGTATAATATACCTATATTAAAGATAA